>NZ_JBHWIY010000002.1:606834-625030 GCF_042731715.1 Streptomyces sp. NPDC059832
AGCGGGGGGGGGCTCCGGGGGGAGGGCTTCCTTCCCCCCCCCCGCCTGGAAGTTGGGGCCCCAGCCTCCTTTTTCCCCCCGCCCCCACGCCCTTGTCCGCGCCCCGTCGCCGCCCGCGCTCACGCCACCCCGCGCGCGGCAGCCGCAGACTGAGCAGCGTCGTCAGCGTCACCGCGGCCAGCTGCACCAGCAGCGTCACGACCAGCGCGTCCCCGCCGACGAGGAGACCAGAGAGCGCCTCCGGCGTCTTCAGGCCCTGGAGCTCGCCGAGGCCTGATCCCCGGCCGGGGCGCCCGTCGGCTTCTCCAGCCGCTGCGCGGTCCGGCGTGCGGTCTCCCGCGCCCAGCGCCCGCTCGTCAGCGCCCCCACCAGCAGGACGCACAGCCCGCATCCGCTGAGGATCCACCAGGCGGGCTTGCTCGCGTCCACGAAGGCCACCGCGTACCCGGCGCCACGCGGCGACCCGGTCCCGGCCACGCCCGCCGCCAGTACCGCACCGATCACGGCGACCCCGAGCGTCCCGCCGATCTGCCGGCTGGTCGAGGCCACCGCGGCCGCCACCCCGGCCTGCGAGCGCGGCATCCCGGAGACGGCCGTGTTGGTGATCGGCGCGTTCACCATGCCGAAGCCGAGGCCGAACAGCACATAGCCGGTGAACAGCAGGAAATTGTCCGTCTCCGCGTCGGACACGGCGAACAGCAGCCCGCACGCCGTCATGGCCACGCCCGCCACGAGCAGCGACAGCCGTGGCCCCCGGCTGCCGACGAGCCGCCCGGACAGCGGTGCGCAGACAAAGGTCAGGGCCGCCATCGGCAGCATGTACAGACCGGCGTGCAGCGCGCTCAGCCCGCGCACGTTCTGCAGATACAGGGTGTTGAGGAAGAGGAACCCGCTCAGCGCGGCGAAGGCGCAGACCGCGATGACGGTGGCGCCGCTGAACGGGGCGCTGTGGAAGAACCGCAGATCGATGAGGGGTTCGGCACGCCGGGGCTCGTACAGCAGCAGCCCGACGAGGGAGCACACGGCGAGCACGGTGAACACCAGGATCCGCGGCGAGGTCCAGCCCGACGAGGGCGCCTCGATGATCGCGTACGTCAGCGAACCGAGCAGCCCGATCACCAGCAGCTGCCCCACCGGGTCGGGGCGGCGCGGCTTCGGGGCGCGGGACTCGGGGACGTACCGCCAGGTGAGCAGGAGCGCGGCGATGCCGACCGGCAGATTGATCCAGAAGATCGACCGCCAGCCGACCGAGTCCACCAGCAGACCGCCGATCACCGGGCCCGCCGCCATGGAGATGCCGACGACACCGCCCCACACCCCGATGGCGCGGGCCCGCTCGCGCGGGTCGGTGAAGGTGTTGGTGATGATCGACATCGCGACGGGGTTGAGCATCGAACCGCCCACCGCCTGCACCATCCGGAACGCCACCAGCGACTCCAGGTTCGGCGCCACGGAGCAGAGCAGCGAACCGAGGGTGAAGAGGACGAGCCCGATCTTGAAGACCTTCCGGCGCCCGATCCGGTCGGCGGTGGAGCCCGCGAGCATCAGCAGCGAGGCCAGGACGAGGGTGTAGGCGTCGATCGTCCACTGCATGCCGGCGACGGTGGCGTGCAGTTCCTTCTGCATGGACGGCAGGGCGACGTTGAGCACGGTGTTGTCGAGGCTGACGATCAGCAGACTCATGCAGCAGATCGCCAGCACCAACTGCCGTCGGCGGTGACTGAGCTCGGGCATACATGGATAGTACGGTTAACTAATGAACTCCGCTGCCGGAGAGCCCGGCCGCGTACGCGACAATGGAGCAATGACCACGCTCGCCCCCTCGCTCCCACTGCTCCGGATCGGCCCGCACACGGTGCAGCCGCCGGTGGTGCTCGCCCCCATGGCCGGCATCACCAACGCCCCCTTCCGCACCCTGTGCCGGGAGTTCTCCGGCGGCAAGGGGCTGTTCGTCAGCGAGATGATCACCACGCGGGCGCTGGTCGAGCGCAACGAGAAGACCATGCAGCTGATCCACTTCGACGCGAGCGAGACCCCGCGCTCGATCCAGCTGTACGGGGTGGACCCGGTCACCGTCGGCAAGGCCGTCCGCATGATCGTCGACGAGGACCTCGCCGACCACATCGACCTGAACTTCGGCTGCCCGGTCCCCAAGGTGACCCGCAAGGGCGGCGGCTCGGCGCTCCCGTACAAGCGGCCTCTGCTGCGCGCGATCCTCAACCAGGCGGTCTCCCACGCGGGTGATCTGCCGGTCACCATCAAGATGCGCAAGGGCATCGACGACGACCACATGACCTACCTGGACGCCGGCCGGATCGCGGTCGAGGAGGGGGTCACGGCCGTCGCCCTGCACGGCAGGACGGCCGCCCAGCACTACGGCGGCACCGCCGACTGGGACGCCATCGCCCGGCTCAAGGAGCACGTCCCGGAGATTCCCGTGCTCGGCAACGGCGACATCTGGTGCGCGGACGACGCCCGCCGGATGATGCGCGAGACCGGCTGCGACGGCGTGGTCGTGGGCCGCGGCTGCCTGGGCCGCCCCTGGCTCTTCGGTGATCTGGTGAGCGCGTTCGAGGGCACGGAGACGCGGCAGGCGCCGGAGCTCCGGAAGGTCGCCGAAGTGATGCTGCGGCACGCGACGCTGCTGGGGGAGTGGATCGGCGACGAGACGCGCGGCGTGATCGACTTCCGCAAGCATGTCGCCTGGTACCTCAAGGGCTTCTCGGTCGGCTCGGAGATGCGCAAGAGGCTCGCGATCACCTCGTCGCTGGCGGAGCTGGGCGGGCAGTTGCAGGAGCTGGACCTGGACCAGCCGTGGCCGGACGGCGCGGACGGGCCGCGCGGGCGTACCTCGGGCAACAACCGCGTCGTGCTGCCGGACGGCTGGCTGAAGGACCCGTACGACTGCGCGGGCGTGAGCCCGGACGCGGAGCTGGACACCTCGGGCGGCTGAGAGCCGGTCTGCCGGGGCGGCACCGGGCCTTTCCCCGGCCGGGCCCCGGCCTCGGCCCGTCCAGGCTCTCCCCGGCCCCGGCCCCGGCCCCCGGTCCCGGCCATTCCAGGCTCTCCCCCGGCCCTTCCAGGCACGTGGCGCCACAGGCACCGCGTGCCTCTTCTTTTGCCTCGCTCATCTGAGCGTCATATTCGGCCGGATTCGGCGGTAGTCCGGCCGGTGGGCGACTCGAACGGGCCGACAACAGGCGTCGCACCGCGATTCTGTTCACCCTCGGGCCACTTCGGTGATCGCCGTGTGACGCGCAGTTGCCGATCGGGCGTCCGGATGGTGACATCTGAGCGTCGGTCGTAGAGTGATTCTCGCCACCCTGAGAGTTGGTGTGCTCAGATGAGCGCAATTTCGAGGACTTGACTTCTCAAATGATGGCACTCCGTGCCAGGGGCCTCCACTTTGATCGATCGACGCTTCCGCTGCGTTGCGTGATCGAACTGCTGGATGTTCGTGGCTCCGAGTGGTGATTCATTCAAGAAGTGAAGACATGGCTCCGGTCGGGCGACAGGTCACGTCACTTTCGATCTGCTGGCGGACGGGTGGTTGAGGCCTCATGACGCGCAAGTGGACGTACCCAGACACCTTCGATCTGGGTATGTTCCTCGCCGTCAGGGCAGCCACCGCGTCCTCGAGGAGTCGAGACCCGTGTCGGAAAACAAAGATCCCCACGTAACCACCCCGGAATCCCGGGAGCCCCAGGGCGAGAAGTTCGTCTATGACTTCACCGAGGGCAACAAGGATCTGAAGGACCTCCTCGGCGGCAAGGGTGCGAACCTCGCCGAGATGACCAACCTCGGGCTCCCCGTCCCTCCGGGATTCACCATCACCACCGAGGCGTGCAAGGTCTACCTCGAAAGCGGCGAGGAGCCGGCCGCACTGCGTGCCGAGGTCAGCGCGCACCTCGACGCCCTCGAAGCGCGGATGGGCAAGAGGCTCGGCCAGGCCGACGACCCGCTGCTGGTCTCGGTCCGCTCCGGTGCCAAGTTCTCGATGCCCGGCATGATGGACACGGTCCTCAACATCGGCCTCTCTGACGAGTCCGTGGTCGGTCTCACCGCCCAGGCCGGCGACGAGCGGTTCGCGTGGGACTCCTACCGCCGTCTCATCCAGATGTTCGGCAAGACCGTCCTCGGTGTCGACGGCGACCTCTTCGAGGAGGCGCTGGAGGCGGCGAAGGAGGCCAAGGGCGTCACCGTCGACGTCGACCTCGACGCGGCCGACCTGAAGAAGCTGGTCGAGCAGTTCAAGAAGATCGTCGCGCGGGACGCCGGACGCGACTTCCCGCAGGACCCGCGCGAGCAGATGGACCTGGCCATAAAGGCCGTCTTCGACTCGTGGAACACCGACCGGGCCAAGCTCTACCGCCGCCAGGAGCGCATCCCGGGCGACCTCGGCACGGCCGTCAACGTCTGCTCGATGGTCTTCGGCAACCTCGGGCCCGACTCCGGTACGGGTGTCGCCTTCACCCGCGACCCGGCCAGCGGTCACCAGGGCGTGTACGGCGACTACCTGCAGAACGCGCAGGGCGAGGACGTCGTCGCCGGTATCCGCAACACCGTGCCGCTCGCCGAGCTGGAGTCGATCGACAAGAAGTCGTACGACCAGCTGATGCAGATCATGAAAACCCTCGAAACGCACTACAAGGACCTGTGCGACATCGAGTTCACCATCGAGCGCGGCCAGCTGTGGATGCTCCAGACCCGGGTCGGCAAGCGCACCGCCGGTGCCGCCTTCCGGATCGCGACCCAGCTCGTCGACCAGGGCCTGATCGACGAGGCCGAGGCGCTCCAGCGGGTCAACGGCGCGCAGCTCGCGCAGCTGATGTTCCCGCGCTTCGACGACGAGGCGAAGACCGAGCTGCTCGGCCGGGGCATCGCCGCGTCCCCGGGTGCCGCGGTCGGCAAGGCCGTCTTCGACTCGTACACCGCGGTCAAGTGGTCCCGGTCCGGCGAGAAGGTCATCCTGATCCGCCGCGAGACCAACCCCGACGACCTCGACGGCATGATCGCGGCCGAGGGCATCCTGACCTCGCGCGGCGGCAAGACCTCGCACGCCGCCGTCGTCGCCCGCGGCATGGGCAAGACCTGTGTCTGCGGCGCCGAGGACCTGGAGGTCGACACCAAGCGCCGCCGGATGACGGTGGGCGGCCGGGTGATCGAGGAGGGCGACGTCGTCTCCATCGACGGCTCCACCGGCAAGGTGTACCTCGGTGAGGTCCCCGTCGTACCGTCCCCGGTCGTCGAGTACTTCGAGGGCCGGATGCACGCCGGCGCCGACGACGCCGACGAGCTGGTCGCCGCCGTGCACCGGATCATGGCGTACGCGGACCGGGTGCGCCGGCTGCGGGTGCGGGCCAACGCCGACAACGCCGAGGACGCGCTGCGGGCCCGCCGCTTCGGTGCCCAGGGCATCGGCCTGTGCCGCACCGAGCACATGTTCCTCGGCGAACGCCGCGAGATGGTCGAGAAGCTGATCCTCGCGGACACCGACGCCGAGCGCGAGACCGCGCTGGAGGAGCTGCTTCCGCTCCAGAAGGCCGACTTCATCGAGCTGTTCGAGGCAATGGACGGACTGCCCGTCACCGTACGGCTGCTCGACCCGCCGCTGCACGAGTTCCTGCCCGACATCACCGAGCTCTCGGTGCGGGTCGCGCTCGCCGAGTCCCGCAAGGACGCCAACGAGAACGACCTGCGTCTGCTCCAGGCCGTGCACAAGCTGCACGAGCAGAACCCGATGCTCGGTCTGCGCGGGGTGCGTCTCGGGCTCGTCATCCCCGGCCTGTTCGCCATGCAGGTACGGGCCATCGCCGAGGCCGCGGCCGAGCGCAAGAACGCCAAGGGCGACCCGCGCGCCGAGATCATGATTCCGCTCGTCGGCACGGTCCAGGAGCTGGAGATCGTCCGCGAGGAGGCCGACCAGGTCATCGCCGAGGTCGAGGCCGCCACCGGTACCCGGCTGAAGCTCACCATCGGCACGATGATCGAGCTGCCGCGCGCCGCGCTGACCGCGGGCCAGATCGCCGAGGCCGCGCAGTTCTTCTCCTTCGGTACGAACGACCTGACCCAGACGGTGTGGGGCTTCTCCCGTGACGACGTGGAGGCCTCGTTCTTCACCGCGTACCTGGAGAAGGGCATCTTCGGGGTGTCGCCGTTCGAGACGATCGACAAGGACGGCGTCGGCTCGCTGGTCCGCAGCGCCGTCGCGGCCGGCCGGGCCACCCGTCCGGACCTGAAGCTCGGCATCTGCGGCGAGCACGGCGGAGACCCGGAGTCGGTGCACTTCTTCCACGAGGTGGGTCTGGACTACGTGTCCTGCTCCCCGTTCCGCATCCCCGTCGCCCGTCTCGAAGCGGGCCGGGCGGCGGCGGGTTCGGCCGGCAGCGACAGCCGCTGACCCGGCGCCGGACCATCTGACCCTTTGCCCCGGAGCCGCCGCCGGCCCATCACGACCCTCAATGGCTCGGCGGCAACTCCGGAACACCCGGAGACGGCGGCACCCTGTGCGGGGGTGCCGCCGTCTCGTTTTGTTCTGGGGAAAATCGTTGTTCGACGTTGTTCCTTTTCTTCACCCATGAGACAGAGTTCGTTCAATAAGCAAAGAAATAGGCCGGGAACGGACCGGGATGCGGTCCATGGATCCCCATCCATGGACCGCACCCGGGTTACCCCCGTCGGGTACGGTGCCGCACCGGCGCCCACCGCCGCCGGGTGAGCGAAACCCCCCACGGCCTTCACTCGCCCTTCCGGTGGTGCCGGATTCGTGCCCGACGCCGTACAGCTTTTCGGGTGATGGCGGGTCGGTGCGAGGCGTTTCACCTCTGGCCGAAACCCCGTGGTGACGTGCTGTTACGGATCACCTACCCTGGGGTGGGGGTAGTTGCAGGTGCAACAGGTGGGGGACCGGTGCTGCGTATCCATATGTCCGGAGCGGACCTTTCCAGAGTGCGGATGGCCACCCGGCCGGACGCGCTGTGGGAAACCGCTCTGAGTTTCCATCGGCTGAGGGACCGGCGCGGTTCCGCGGTGTTCGGGAAATGGCGTACGGAAACCCGGCGTCGGTTGAATGGTGAAGTACGCCTGTTGTCCGCGGTGATACCACCGCGCGGCTATTTCCCGGATTTTCTGACGCCTTCTCAGGAAAGCGGCGAACCGTACGGCATCGACGCGGGAATGGCGGCATTACGCGGCACCCCGCCCGGCCGGGTCCTCGCCGAACTCGCCCTGCTCGGCGCCGAGCGCCGCGACGCGGTCCGCGCCCCGGACAACCGCGCCGAACCGCTCGGCCGGCTCGTCGACGTCCTGCGCGGCTACCACCGCGCCGCCATCGAGCCGTACTGGCCGCACATCCGGGCCAGCGTCGAGGCCGACCGTGCCGTACGCGGCCGCGCCCTCCTGGACGGCGGCGCGCACGAACTGCTCGCCTCCCTCCCGCCGATGATCCGCTGGCGGCCTCCCGTGCTGGAGGCGGACTACCCCGTCGACCGCGAGGTCCGTCTGGACGGGCGGGGGCTGCTGCTCCAGCCGTCCTTCTTCTGCCGCGTCACCCCGGTCGTCTACCGCGACCCGCGGCTCCCGCCGGTCCTCGTCTACCCGGTCACCCACTCCCGCGCCCCGGTCTTCGCCGAACCGGGCCCCTGGCTCGGCCGGCTCCTCGGCAACACCCGCTCGACGGTCCTGAGCGCCATAGGAAACGGCTGCACGACCAGCGAGCTCGCTCTCCGGGCCGGAGTGTCCCTCGCCTCGGCGAGCCAGCACGCCTGTGTGCTGCGCGAGGCGGGCCTGATCCACACCCTGCGGCACGGCGGCTCGGTCCTGCACACGCTGACGCCCCTGGGCGGATCGCTGCTCCGGGGCGGCGCACCGCTCGCCATGTCCTGAGGCGGGAGGCACCCGGCGGCGGGCGGGGCGTCGGCGCGGCATGCGGGCGGGGCTCCGGGGCGGCAGAATTTTCTTCGCGGGCAGCGATGAGTTCCGGGAAGCCCCGCCGTCTACCAGTCGTACACGTTCGAACAACAGAGAGAGCGAAGCGACCATGCCTCAGATGATCTTCGTCAACCTGCCGGTCAAGGACCTCGAAGCGACCAAGGCCTTCTTCGGCAAGCTGGGTTTCTCGTGCAACCCGCAGTTCACCGACGAGAACACCGCGTGTCTCGTCATCAGCGACACCATCTTCGCGATGCTCCTCACCGAGCCGCGCTTCAAGGAGTTCACCAAGAAGGAGATCGCCGACTCCTCGAAGTCCACCGAGGTCATCCTCGCCCTGAGCGCCGAGAGCAGGGAGAGGGTGGACGAGCTGGTCGACACCGCCCTCGCCTCCGGCGGATCCCCCGCCAACGAGACGATGGACTACGGCCACATGTACGGCCGTTCCTTCCAGGACCCGAACAACCACATCTGGGAGGTCGTGTGGATGGACCCGGCCGCCGTCCAGAGCTAGGACATCTCGTTCGGCTCAGGCGGCGAGGTCCGGATACGTCACCCCCGTGAGCTGCTCGGACGCCACCCAGAGCCGCTCGCTCGTCACGTCGTCGCGCGTCCAGCCCGCCCGCCAGGAGGGGGCGGGCGCGCCGCGCCAGCCCAGCAGTCCCGGCCCGGTGAACGAGTCGGGGCGCACGCCGGGCGCGGTGGCCGCGTACAGCGTGGGCAGCGCACCGGCCGAAGCGGGCTGGGCGATGATCCGGTTGCCGAGCTCGAAGACCCGCTCCACCGTCCTGCGGTTCTCCATCCGGGCGGCGGCGGACTGCAGATTGGTGGCCGCGTATCCCGGGTGCGCGGCGGCGGCCACCAGCCGGGAGCCGGCCTTCGTGAGCCGTCGCGCCAGCTCGTGGACGAAGAGCAGATTGGCGGTCTTCGAGCGGCCGTAGGCGATCCAGCGGCGGTAGTTCCGCTCGCCGTTGAGATCTCCCATGTCGATGTCGGACAGCGCGTGCATCCCGCTGGAGACGGTCACCACACGGGCGCCGGGGGTGTCCAGGAGCCTGGGGAGCAGCAGCCCGGTCAGGGCGAAGTGCCCGAGGTGATTGATGCCGAACTGCCGCTCGAAGCCGTCGGCCGTCGTCCCGTACGGGAGGGCCATCACGCCCGCGTTGTTGATCAGCAGATCGAGCCGGTCGGGTGCGTGCGCCGCGGCGAACGCGCGCACCGAGCCCAGATCGGCCAGATCGAGCGGTACGAACGCCACGTCCGCGCCGGTCACGGCCTTCCGGATGCGGGACTCGGCCTCCCCGCCGCGCGTCTCGTCACGGCAGGCGAGCAGGACCCGCGCCCCGCGCCGGGCCAGCTCCCGGGCGGTGTTGAGGCCGATGCCGCTGTTGGCTCCGGTGACCACGGCCGTACGGCCGCTCTGGTCCGGGATGTCGTTCGCGTTCCAGCCGTGGCTCATGGGCCCAGCGTACGGCCGCTCGGGAAGCTCAGGTTTGGCTCAATCGAATGGACGGGGCACGGATCGTGTCCTTAGGGTCGCGATCATGCCCGACATAACCTTTACCGCCCTGGTCGTCCTCTGCCTCGCCGCAGCCGCCGCGGGCTGGATCGACGCGGTGGTCGGGGGTGGCGGGCTGCTTCTGCTGCCCGCGCTGCTCCTGGGGCTGCCGCACGTCCCGGCCGCTCAGGTACTGGGCACCAACAAGGCGGTCGCGATCGTCGGTACGTCGGGCGCCGCCGTGACGTACGTACGCAAGGCACCGGTGAAGGTCGGGACCGCGCTGCGGATCGGGCTCGCGGCGCTGGCCGGGTCGATGGCGGGCGCGTTCTTCGCCGCCGGGATCAGCAGCGAGGTGCTCCGGCCGGTGATCATGGTGGTGCTGCTGGCCGTCGCGGCGTTCGTGATGCTGCGGCCCTCGTTCGGCCGGGACACGGACGACGGTGCGCGGCAGCGGGTCACCCGGGCCCGTACCGTCACCGCGATCGTGCTGGTCGGCGGCGGCATCGGCTTCTACGACGGGCTGTTCGGCCCCGGCACGGGGACGTTCCTGGTGCTGGCGCTGACCGCGGTGCTCCACCTCGACCTGGTGACGGCGTCCGCCACCGCCAAGATCGTCAACGTCTGCACCAACGGCGGCGCGCTGGCGATGTTCGCCTACCAGGGCAGTGTGCTGTGGCAACTGGCCGCGCTGATGGCGGTGTTCAACCTGGCGGGCGGGCTCCTCGGGGCACGGATGGCGCTCAGGAAGGGCAGCGAGTTCGTCCGTGGCGTGCTGCTGGTCGTGGTGTTCTCGCTGGTCGCGAAGCTGGCCTTCGACCAGTGGACGGCCTGAGCTGCGGACGCCCGGTGGCCGGGCTCACCGGACGGCGGTCAGGTGCGCGTACGCCACCACATTGCCCTCGTATCCCGTCTCCTTCGAGAAGCCGCCGCCGCAGGTGATCAGCCGCAGCGAGGCGAAGGACGAGGCGCCGTACACCCGCTTGTCCGGGAAGTCGTCGTTCTTGTAGACCTCGATCGCGTCGAGGGAGAAGACGGCGGTGCGGCCGTCCTGGCGGACCACCTCGACCGTGCTGCCCTTCTGCAGGGCGCCCAGGTCGTAGAAGACCGACCGCCCCTGCGCGTTGTCCACATGACCGGCGACGATCGCGCTGCCCCTGGAGCCCGGGGGAGTGCCGTCCCGGTACCAGCCGACGATGTTGCGGTTCCCGGCCGGCGGCACGTCGAGACTGCCGTCGGACCCGAGCCCGAGACGCATCATCGGCGCGTCCACCCGGATGCTCGGGATGCGGATGCGTACGGGGGCCGAGGGCTTCAGCGGATCGGCGACCGGGGAACCCGGCTGCGGCACCGGACCGCCGGCGAAGGCCTGGGCGGCGGTCGGCCGGGGCGGGACCAGCTGGGTGTCGGCTCCGTGCCGGATCAGCCAGATGCCTGCCAGCGTTGCGATGACCAGCAGCCAGCCCTTGGCCTTCTCGGACACGGTCGTCCTCCCGGTGACGGAATGGGAACGGTCCCGTCCCGGTGGCGCGCGGCCACCGGGACGGAGACCAGGCGGTACGGAGACGTGAACCCGTCTCCGTCAGCCGGCTTCCTGCGTGCCGCTCGCCCGGCGACGCAGGAGCCAGGCTCCGCCGACGGCGGCCGCGGCGAGAACGCCGGCGCCCGCCGCGATCTGGGTGGTGTCGGGCCGGACGCTGCCGCCGACTCCGGTTTTGACGTGCCCGCTGGGGGCGTCACCGGGGCGGAGCCCGGAGGACGACGAGTCGTCGCGCCCCGACGAGGAGGTGTCGCGTCCGGAGGACGACGCGTCGTCGCGCTTGCCCGAACCCTCCTCCTCGGACGGGCTCCGGCTCTCACGCCCGCCCGAGCTGTCCTGCCCGGACGAGGACGAGTTGTCGTGCTCCGACGACGAGCTCTCGCCCCGGTCCGTGTCCTCGTCGCCGGACGGGTTGTCGCCCCCGCCCGGTTTGTCGACTCCGCCTGTGGAGTCGAGCAGCGAGGGCAGGTTGAGGCCGGAGAGGTTGTCGAGGCTGAACGGGTTGGCCGTGCCGGACCCGGTGCCGTCGCCCGAGCCTTCCTCGCCGTCGGCCCGTGTCCCGAGATCGCCGGTGGTCCGTGGCGCGGTCTCGGCCGCACTGCTCCGCAGTGCGCCGGTATCACCTGCGTACGCGGGCGGCCCGGCGGTGAGGAAGCCGAGCGTGGCTATGGTGACCGCGGATGCGGCGGTACCGGTCACTAGGCGGACAGGACGCATGGGGGGTTCCTCCGGCGATGGCGCGAGTAGGTGTGTCCTGACCCCGAGCTAACGGGCGGTCCGCCGCTCATGCCTGCTGACACCGAGTCAGCTTGCGCTCGAACGGACCGGCGCGCCCTCCTTGCCAAGGTGTATTCGTGCAGGTCGCGGCGGTGATCGAAGTGGCCGCGGCGGGTGCCGTGCCGCCCGGTGCCGATCGGGTGACGCCACCCCGGAAGAAAGTGGCGCACGTCACATGCATGACCTTGCGGGTCCCGGGCACACGTCTCACACCCCCCACGGGACGGTGCACGAGGCCGCCCCCGGCCGCCGCCCTCGCCGGGCCCATCCCCCCTGGACCCGGTGAGGGCGGATTCGTGCCGGAGGGGATCGGATCGCATACGCACGGTCACGATTTCCGGCCGATTGCTGCGGCAGCATTTCGGCCATGTGGCGAGAACGGCCAAACCCTGGTGTCGGCCACGGGTGTGGACCAAGCTGGCGCTCGCACATTCGTGCTCACGCTCCGTACTCAGAAAGCCCTCGCCGCAGATGCACACGCCTCCTACGTCCCGCACCCCCGAGGTGCATCTCCCACGTGCGGGGAGGAGGTACCGGACATGGTGCGCTATGTGATCCGCAAGGCGACCGGCTGGCTCCTGATGATCGTGGTCGCGACCAACGCCACGTACTTCCTGGCCAGTTGGTTCCTGGACCCCCGGTCGAACTTCAAGGAGCTCCGCCCGGTCCGCACCGAGGCCCAGATCGACCGGGCCCTCGCGCCGTACAACCTGAACCCGCAGGAGCCGCTGGTGCACCGGTGGTGGGACTGGTTCACCTCGGTGGTGTTCCACTTCGACTGGGGCAAGTCCCCCACCGGCGTCTCCGTCAACGGGGAGATCGGCTACCGGGCGCTCATCAGCGGGGAGTTGGTCATCATCGCGACCATCCTGTCCGTGGTCATCGGCGTCACGCTGGCCGTGTACACCGCGTCGCGGCAGTACGGCTGGGCCGACCGGATCTCGCAGGCCGTGTCCATCGCGGTGTTCAACATCCCGACGTCCGTCGCCGCGCTCGCCGTGGTCTTCGTCGCCATCTGGCTGAACCAGCACGCCGGGCTGCACTTCCTCTACGTGGCAGGGGAGAACTCACCCAACGTCGAGGGGCTGCTCCCGACGATCGGCGACCGCCTGCTGCATCTGATCCTGCCGACCCTGAGCCTGACGCTGATGGGCTACGTCGGCTATCACCTGACGCAGCGTTCGCTGCTGCTGGACACGATCAACGCGGACTTCGTACGCACCGCCCAGGCCACCGGGCTCACCCGGTCCAAGGCGATCCGCAGGCACGCCCTGCGCGCCGCGCTCATTCCGACGGCGACATCCGTGGCGTTCAGCATCCCGGCCATGTTCACCGGCGCCGTCATCACCGAAACGATCTTCGGCTGGAACGGCATGGGCCGCTACTTCATCCAGACCATCGGCAAGAACGACGTGCACGGCACGGTCGCGACGGCAGCCTTCGCCGCTGCCCTGACCGCGATCGGCGCGATCCTCGCGGATGTCGCCACCGTCTTCCTCGACCCCCGAGTGAGGGTGAACTGACGTGGCCACAGACGTGACAACCGGCGCCTCGTCCGGCGCGGCGGAGGACCCGGCGACGCGGCCGGCTCCCCCCGCGGGGAAGAAGGACGCGTCCCACCTCGGCCTCGGCCGGCTCTACCTGCGCCGCTTCCTGCGCAACCGCCTCGCCGTCGTCGGTGTGGTGATCTTCGTGCTGCTGGTGCTGTTCAGCGTGTTCGGCGGACTGTTCACTTCGTACGCGTACTCCGACGCCGACTTCGCCGCACTCACCCAGCCGCCGAGCGGCACCCACTGGTTCGGCACCAACCAGGGCGGGAACGACATCTACGCCTCCGCGGTGCACGGGCTCCGGCGCTCCCTGGCCATCGCCGTGAGCGTCTCCGTCCTGACCATCGTCGTCGCCGCGGTCATCGGCTCCAGCGCCGCGTACTTCGGCGGCCGGGTGGAGAAGGCGACACTCGCCGTCATCCACTTCCTGCTGGTCGTCCCCTCGTTCCTCATCCTCGCCCTGGTCTCCCACCGCCTCGCCGGCGACTGGCGGGTCCTCATCGTCGTGCTCACGGTGTTCGGCTGGATGTCCACCGCGCGGGTCATCTGGTCCGTCTCGACGTCACTGCGGGAACGGGACTACGTGACGGCGGCCGAGTTCATGGGCATCGGCGCACCGCGCATCATCCTGCGCCACATCATCCCCAACCTCGGCTCGCTGCTGATCGTCAATCTGACGCTCGGCGTCGTCGCGACCGTACTCAGCGAGACCGCCCTGTCCTTCCTCGGATTCGGCGTCCAGACCCCGGACGTCTCCCTCGGCACGATGCTCGCGGACGGCGCGAGCACCATCACGAGCGCCCCCTGGCTCTTCGCCTTCCCCGCGGGCCTGGTCGTCCTGCTCACCGTGTCGATGACCTTCGTCGGCGACGGGCTGCGCGACGCCCTCGACCCCACGTCCGTGACCGGTGCGGCAGGAGGCCGACGATGACTCCCACGACCCTGGCCGCATCCCCGGCACCCACCGACGCCACCCCCGTGCTCTCGGTGCGGGACCTGCGGATCACCTTCCCCTCCGAGGCCGGCCCCGTCGAGGCGGTGCGCGGCGTCGACTTCGACCTCCTGCCGGGCCGGACCCTCGGCATCGTCGGCGAGTCCGGCTCGGGCAAGTCGGCCACCGCGATGGCCGTGATGGGCCTGCTGCCGCCCTCCGCCGAAATGCGCGGCCAGGTGCTGCTCGGCGGACGTGATCTGATCGGCCTCGGGGACAAGGAGCTCTCCGCGGTACGGGGCAACTCCATCGGCATGGTCTTCCAGGACCCGCTGTCCGCGCTCACCCCGATCTTCTCCGTGGGCAGACTGCTCTCCGACGCCCTGCGCGTCCACCAGGACCTGACGAAGCGGGCGGCCTGGGAGCAGGCCGTCGAACTGCTCGATCTCGTCGGCATCCCCGACCCGCGGGGCCGGGCCAAGTCGTTCCCGCACGAGTTCTCCGGCGGAATGCGCCAGCGCGTCGTCATCGCGATGGCGATTGCCAACAAGCCCTCCGTGCTCGTCGCGGACGAGCCCACCACCGCCCTCGACGTCACCGTGCAGGCCCAGATCCTGGACGTCCTGCGGCTGGCGCAGAAGGAGACCGGAGCCGGGCTCGTCCTCATCACCCACGACCTCGGGGTCGTGGCCGGTCACGCCGACGACATCGCCGTGATGTACGCGGGCCGGTTCGTGGAGCGCGCGGAAGTCGACGAACTGTTCCGCCGGCCGACGATGCCGTACACCGCGAGGCTGCTCGCCGCCGTGCCCACCGTGGACAGCGGGGTCCACCGGCCGCTGGTCCCGATCGGCGGGGAACCGCCCGCCCTCGTGGACCTCCCGGGCGGCTGCCCCTTCGCGAGCCGCTGCGCCGTCGCCCAGGACGCGTGCCGGGCCGACGAGCCGGAGCTGCGCGAGATCACCGGGCACGGGCACGTCGCCTGCCTGCGCGCGGACGAGATCGCCGACGGAACCCTGGACCCCGCCGGGGACGTGGGGCCGGGCGACCTGCCGAGCGGGTCCGGGCACGCGGAGACCGGCGAGGTGGTGCTCCGGGTCGAGGACCTCGTCAAGACCTTCCCCGTCACCAAGGGCGCCCTCCTCAAGCGCCGGGTCGGCACGCTGCACGCCGTCAACCGGGTGAGCTTCGAGCTGCGCGCCGGGGAGACCCTGGGGCTGGTGGGCGAATCGGGCAGCGGCAAGACCACGACGCTGCTGGAGGTCCTCCGGCTGAAGCGGCCCGAGGGCGGGCGGATCGAGGTCGCCGGAACCGATGTCGGCACGGTCGAATCCACCGCCCGGGTCCGGGAGTTGCGGCAGGACGTACAGATCGTCATGCAGGATCCGCTGGGGGCCCTGAACCCGCGGCTGCCCGTCTTCCAGTTGCTCGCCGAACCCCTCCAGGCCATCGGGCGGGACCGCGAGTCGATCCGCTCCCGGGTCCACGAACTCCTGGCGCTGGTCGGCCTGGACGCCTCGGTCAGCGGCCGTTTCCCGGCCGCGCTCTCCGGCGGCCAGCGCCAGCGGGTCGGCATCGCCAGGGCCCTGGCGACCGAGCCGAGACTGCTCGCCCTCGACGAGCCGCTCTCGGCCCTGGACGTGTCGGTGCAGGCCGGGGTGATCAACCTGCTGGCCCGGCTCAAGCGCGAACTCGGTCTCGCCTACCTGGTGGTCGCCCACGACCTGGCCGTGGTCCGGTACATCTCCGACCGCATCGCGGTGATGTATCTCGGGCACATCGTCGAGACCGGGGACACGGAGACGATCTTCTCCGATCCCAGGCACCCCTACACCCGGGCGCTGCTGTCGGCGATCCCGGTGCCCGACCCGCAGCGGGAACGCGCCCGCGAACGTGTCGTGCTCCAGGGCGAGCAGCCGAGCGCCACCCGGCCGCCCGCGGGCTGCGTCTTCGTCGACCGCTGCCCCCGGTACCGCCAGGCCGACGAGGACGTGCGCCTGCGCTGTCGCACGGAGCGTCCCGAACCGACGGCGGTGGCCGGACGCCCAGGCCACCAGTACGCCTGTCACGCCGTCTGAGCCCGCTCACGGCACTCCGGGGCCACCGCGCCGCCCCGCCCGCACAGCTCGTCCCTACGTTCACCGAACCAGAAGGAGCCCTTCCGCCATGCGCGCAAGACTGGCCCTGCCCATCGCCCTCGTCGCCGCCGTCTCGGTCGCAGCCACCGCGTGCGACGCCTCCTCCGGGAAGGACGGGTCCGACGCGGCGGGCAAGGACACCCCCAAGGCCGCATCGGCCGCGGCCGACTACAACCCGGTGCCGTACGACCGGATCAAGGACGGCGGCACCTACACCACCGCCGGGACCTTCGACGACCAGGGCAACCCGTTCAACGTCAACGCCACCCTGACCGCGTCCCGGGTCTGGGCCTGGTACAACGCCGACGCGATCACGTACTCGCCCACCGGCGAGGTGCAGTACAACCCGGACTACTACAGCGACGTGAAGGTCTCCGTAGAGGGCGGCAAGCAGAAGGTCACGCTGACGATCAACGAGAAGGCCACCTTCAACGACGGCACCCCGATCGACTGGACCGCGATCGAGGCCACCTGGAAGACCAACAACGGTTCGAACAAGGCCTACGACACCTCCTCCACCGACGGCTACGACCAGATCTCCTCGGTCCACAAGGGCGAGAACGCCAAGCAGGCCGTCATCGAGTTCAAGGGTGTCAACGCCTCCTGGACGACCCTGTTCACCACTTTCCTGCACCCCAAGGCGGCCACCGTCGCCAACTTCAACAAGGCCTACGTCAAGAAGGCCCACCCGGAGTGGGGCGCGGGCCCGTACACCGTCGGCAAGTGGGACACCCACTCGGGCGGCATCACCTTCGTCCGCAACCCGAAGTGGTGGGGCAAGAAGGGCAAGCTCGACAAGCGCGTCTACGTCAACCTGGAGTCGACGGCCGCGGTCAACGCCTTCAAGAACGGCCAGCTCGACTACACCTCGGCCATCGACGCGGAGAGCCTCAAGCAGGTCAAGGGGCTCAAGGGGACGGAGATCCGCAGCGGCGGCAGCCCCTTCGAGTACTCGCTCTACTTCAACACGAAGTCGGCCAACCTCTCGGACACGGCCGTCCGCAAGGCCATCCAGGAGAGCATCGACCGCTCCCAGATCGCGAGGATCCAGTTCCAGGGGCTCGACTACAAGGAGCCGCTGCCCGGTTCGGCGGTGCTGTACAGCTTCCAGAAGGGCTACCAGGACAATGTCTCCGCCGTCCTGAAGTACTCACCGGACGAGGCGAAGAAGACGCTCGACGCGGCGGGCTGGAAGCCCGGCAGCGACGGCATCCGCGTCAAGGACGGCAAGAGGCTGGAGGTCGGCTACACGATCCTCGGCGACGAGCCGCTGGACAAGGCCATCGCCGGCGCCTTCACCGCGATGCTGAAGCCGGTCGGCGTCGAGGTCGTCACCAAGAAGGCCGACGCGGCGGACTTCTCGAAGATCCTCAGCGACCGCAGGTTCGACCTCTTCCTGTCCGGGAACCGCTCCATGGACCCGTTCGGTGCCCGCTACCTGTGCGACTTCTACTGCTCGGACCGTGACTCCAACATCACCGGCTCCGGTACGCCGGCCCTGAACAAGGAGATCCGCGCCACCGCCGACATAGCCGACCTCGACGAGCAGGTAGCGGCGGTCAACAAGGTCGAGCGGAAGGCGCTCCAGCAGTACGCCTTCCTGCCGCTGTTCAGCGGACCCTCGACGTACAGCGTGAAGAAGGGCCTCGCCAACGTCGGCGCCACCATCTTCTACAGCCCGCTCCCGGAGACGGTCGGCTGGGAGAAGTAGTCCACTCACGCCCGGGTCCCGGGGAGGGGGGGGGGGGGGGGGGGGAGGGAGGGGGGGGGGGGGCGGCGCATGGCCACCCAACCCACCCTAGCGTCACCCCCCACGCCGCCTCCTCCCTGCGG
>NZ_JBHWIY010000002.1:625040-648177 GCF_042731715.1 Streptomyces sp. NPDC059832
AAAGTGCCCCCCCAAACTTCGGCACCCCCCTCTCGCACATCCCGCTCCGGGAAATGGTGGGTGGGGAGGGGGGTTCAACCCCCCCCCGTTCCCCTCCTTTGTGTGTTCCCTCGACCGCACCGGGGCGGGGCGCGTCAGATCGTGTCCCACCGCGCACCGTCGTACGCCTGCCCGATCCGCTTCATCAGCTCCTCGTCCACCGCGAATTCCGTGTCGTCGATCCGTCCGACCGGCGCGATGCCCTGCGAGTTGGTGAGGAACGCCGACCGGAACGCGCCAAGCCCGTCCAGGGTCACCGGACGCCGTACGGACGCCAGCCCCGCGGCGGGCAGTTCCCGCTCCAGCAGCGCCATGGTGACGCCGAGCAGACAGGGGGCGTCCGGCCAGACGACCGAAGTGCCGTCCCAGAAACCGATGTTGGTGATCGCGCCCTCCGTCACCGCACCGTCCGGCAGGGTCAGCAGGGCCTCGTCGAACCCGGCGCGGGCGGCCAGTTGCGCGTAGTACGTCTGGCCGAACTCGCCGGGCCGCTTGATGTGCGGCACGGTGCGGGCGTACGGGACGGACATCAGGCCGTGCGGTTCGGCGGACTTCCGCGCCGGCCCCCGCACCGTGACCATGACGGTCGTCTCCGCGTCGCCCGGAGGCAGATAGCAGTGGATCCGGACCGAGGCGTCCCGCACCCCGGCACCGTCCAGCGCGTGCCGGATCAGTTCGCGGACCCGTGCCCCGTCCAGGCCGCACTCGAACAGCTCCTGGTTGGCGGCGTCCAGCCGGGCCAGATGCAGGGCCAGGCCGCGCACCTTTCCGTCCCTGACCTGCATGGCCGTGAAATGGCCGTAGCCGAGGAAGGCCGGAATCCGCAGGTCCGCCTCGGTGGCCGGATGTCCGTCGAACTCGGCGTACGGGGAGGGTGCGGGCGGGGGAGTCGTCATGCCGTCCACCGTATGCCGCGACGTCCGGCGGCGGGGTCCGGCGAAAGGACTTGACCTCAACCATGGTTGACATAAGAGCCTCTTCGCATGGACCTCACCACAGCACCCACGACCCCTTCCACCGCACCCCTGAAGGTCGCGGTCATCCTCGCCAGCAACCGCGAGGGACGGTTCGCCCCCGTCGTCTCCGGCTGGTTCCTCTCGCACACCGACCCCCACCCCGACATCGAGACCGATCTGATCGACGTCGCGGAACTCGACCTCCCGGTCGCCCTCTCCTACCGGCCCGACGTCGACGCGCAGGCCCGACTCGCCGCCGTTTCGCCCCGGTTGGCGGCGGCCGACGCCTTCGTCGTCGTCACCCCCGAGTACAACCACTCGTACCCGGCCCCGTTGAAGAACCTCATCGACTGGCACCGCGCCGAATGGCAGGCCAAGCCCGTCGCCTTCGTCTCGTACGGCGGGGTGTCCGGCGGGCTGCGCGCCGTCGAGCACCTGCGGCAGGTCTTCGCGGAGCTGCACACCGTCGGCATCCGCGAGACCGTGTCCTTCCACGACGCGGGCGCCCTCTTCGACGACGAGGGCAGGCACCGGGACCCGGCGGGCTGCGACGCGGCGGCCAAGGTACTGCTCGACCAGCTGGTCTGGTGGGGGCACGCCCTGCGCGACGCCAAGGCCGTCCGTCCGTACGGCGTCTGACCCGGGAACGCTGCGCCGCGCCGCGACGTCCCCGACAATCGAGGGGTACCGGAACACACGCGACCGACCCCGCAGGAGCCGAAGGTGACGACGCCGGCATGGCTGACCGTACTGACCACGACGGACAGCGAGGAGAAGGCCCACTCCCTGGCGCAGGGCGCGGTGGAGGCGCGGCTCGCCGCCTGCGTACAGATCTCCGCGCCCGTCACCTCGGTCTACCACTGGCGGAACGCCATCGAGACCACCGAGGAGTGGCAGCTGCTGTTCAAGACGACGGCCGAGCGGTACGACGAACTGGAGGCCCACCTCCAGGAGGCGCACGACTACGAGACCCCGGAGATCATCGCGATCCCGGTGCTCCGGGGCAGCGCCGGCTACCTCGCCTGGGTCTCGGCCGAAACCGCTCCGGTCACCTCCCTGTAGCCCCGGGTCCGTCCCGGGGCTACTCCCCGTGCGCCGCCAGCGCCTCCCCGATCCCCGGCTCGCGCGGTCCCAGGAAGTACGGGTCGGGCTTGAACACGGCGTCCAGCGCCGCCTTCCCCGCCGCGAACACCTCCCGCGTCCCGCCGTAGTACCAGGTCGCGTCGTGCACGGCGTCCACGCCCACCCCGTACGCGTCGATCCCCGCGGAACGGCACAGCGCGATTGCCCGGCGGATGTGGAACCCCTGGCTCACCAGCACCGCGCGGTCGACCCCGAAGATCTTCTTGGCCCGCACGCACGAGTCCCAGGTGTCGAACCCGGCGAAGTCGCTCACGATCCGCTTGTCCGGCACCCCGTGCTCCCTGAGATAGGTGCGCATGGCATCCGGCTCGTCGTACTCCTCGCGGCTGTTGTCACCGGTCACGAGCACGACCTTCACCTTCCCGTCCCGGTACAGCTCGGCGGCGGCCTTCAGCCGGTTGGCGAGATACGGCGAGGGCCGGCCCTTCCAGAGCCCCGCCCCGAACACCATGGCCACCTGCTGCGCGGGCGCGTCCGCGGTCGTCCTGACCCGGGCGTCGGCGACGGAGTACGTCCAGGTCGCGGGCGCCAGCGCGAGCACACACGCGACCATCAGCCCCTGCACGGCCCGCCGCTGCCCGCGCCGGGTCCGCGGCCACCGCGGCCGCAACCGCCCGAGCAGCTGCCGTCCCGGCCGCTTCACCCGCATGGGAGCCCCCTTTTTTCCGTGCCGTGCTCCGTCGTCCCACATGATCGGACGATTCACGGGCCGAAAGAGTTCTCGAACGGGCAGGATGAACGCCATGAACCGAACCGGGGCCGAGGACGACTGGGTGACGATCGCCGCGTACGAGAACCTGAAGGGTGCCCTGCACCCGGCTGCCGCCGCCCGCGCCTGACTGCGGGACCGGGGCATCGACTGGATGCCGATACCCGCCGGTGAACTGCGCTGCGACCTGGCCTGCGCCCCCGGCCCGGACGGCCACTGGCGCGGCTGGATCACCGTCCGCGCCCGCGCCTCGGCGCTGCGCTCCCTGGGCCTCCACCCCGACCAGCCCACCGCCCGCCCCACGGCACCCTCGCCCCCGGGGTGGTGGCACGCGGCGGCGGAGCGGGCGGCCCGGCGGCTCCGGTGAACCGGTGGCACGGAGGCTCCACGGCACCCGTCACCCGCCCGCAACGGCGCGGCAACCTCGGTCCCGCACCATCGGGACCATGACGCAGCCGGCACCGGCACCAGCCCAGGAGTCCCTGCCCCTCGACAGCACGGCGCAACTGCTGACCCGCATCACCGCACAGCTCGGCACCCAGCTCGGACTCGTCGCGCTGGACGGGACCCGGAGGACCGCACCGACGCTCCCGGCGAGGGAGAACCTGATGAACGGACATCTCCCGGCCGCCCCCTGAGCCCTCTTGTCGGTCCGGCCGTTTACTGTCGGAACCATGGACGGCATGGACGGTACGCAGGGCACACAGGACCACGGCACGGCCCCCTACGGCGCGGCCGACGCCCGGCGCTGGGACACCGAGCCGGACAAACGGCCGGGCCGTACCGCGTTCCAGCGCGACCGTGCCCGGGTGCTGCACTCCGCCGCGCTGCGGCGGCTCGCCGGGAAGACCCAGGTCGTCACCCCGGGCACCCGCAGCCATGCCTGGGACGCCAGTCCGCGTACCCGGCTCACCCACTCCCTCGAATGCGCCCAGGTCGGCCGCGAGCTCGGGGCCGCGCTCGGCTGCGACCCCGACCTGGTCGAGACGGCCTGCCTCGCCCACGACCTGGGCCACCCGCCGTTCGGACACAACGGGGAGCAGGCGCTCAACGACTTCGCGTCGGACTGCGGGGGCTTCGAGGGCAACGCCCAGTCGCTGCGCCTGCTGACCAGACTCGAACCGAAGCGGTTCGTGCCCGACACCCGCACCGGCGAACTGGTCAGCGTCGGACTCAACCTGACCCGTGCCGCCCTGGACGCCGCCACCAAGTACCCGTGGCCGCGCGGCGCGCACCCCGCCGACCCCGGCTCGCCGAAGTTCGGGGTGTACGAGGACGACCTCCCGGTCTTCGAATGGGCCCGCGAGGGGGCGCCGAAGGACCGCAAGTGCTTCGAGGCCCAGGTCATGGACTGGTCCGACGACGTCGCCTACTCCGTGCACGACTTCGAGGACGGGCTGCACGCCGGGCACATCGACCCCAACTGCCTCTACGCCGAGCCGGAGCGGAACGAGATCTGGGCGGTCGCCATCGGCCGCTACGTCCCCGCGGACACCGAGCCCCAGGAGCTGGCAGACGCGCTGGACCGGCTCATCGCCCAGGACTGGTGGCCGCACGGCTACGACGGATCCGCCGTCGCCCAGGCCCGGCTGAAGGACGCGACGAGCCAGCTCATCGGCCGGTTCTGCCTCGCCGCCGAGAGCGGCACCCGGCAGGCGTACGGGACGGGCCGCCTCGGCCGTTACGCCGCCGAGCTGGTCGTCCCCCGCGAGGCCCGCAACGAATGCGCCGTGCTCAAGGCGGTCGCCGACCGGTACGTCATGCAGCGCGCCGAACAGGAGGCGATCCGCGCCGACCAGCGGATCGTCATCGCCGAGCTGGCCGCCGCGCTGACCGCACGCGCCCCGGAGGGGCTGGAGCCGCAGTTCCGGGCCCTGTTCGACGCCGCCCGCGACGACAGGGCCCGCAAGCGGGTCCTGGTCGACCAGATCGCCGCACTGACCGACGCCTCGGCCCGCTCGCTGCACGCGGCGCTCACCGAACGCCGCCGATGACCGGCGCCCGCCCCGGGCCAGGGCGATCGTCCCGTTTCCGCCTTGTCTGCGAGCCGCACCCCGTCCCGCGGGCCGCACCGCGCAGACTGGCCCTGACCCCCAGGGCCTGTCCGGTGGATCATGGCCGGGGTCGCGGGGCCCGATCCTTCCTGATCCGGCCTGATCCGGCCCGATCCGAACGAGAGACCCCGGGTGTGACCTGATCGGGGTACACCCTCTTTCGCCATCACGCTGCGTGCGGGACGCTCGCAGTTGGCGGCGCCGCGCAGCAAGCACCGAGGAGGCATCAAGTGGTCGACGCACATCGGACGTTCGTCATCGTCGGCGGAGGACTGGCGGGAGCGAAGGCGGCCGAGACACTCCGGACGGAGGGTTTCAGCGGCAGGGTGATCCTGCTCGGCGACGAACGGGACCATCCGTACGAACGGCCGCCGCTCTCCAAGGGCTATCTGTCCGGCAAGGAGGAGCGGGACAGCGTCTTCGTCCACGAGACCGCCTGGTACGCGGGCGCCGACATCGAGCTGCACCTGGGACAGCCCGTCACCTCGCTCGACCGGAAGGCCCGCGCCGTACAGCTCGGCGACGGCACCGTCGTCCACTACGACAAGCTGCTGCTCGCCACCGGGGCCGAGCCCCGCCGCCTCCCCGTACCGGGCACGGACCTGGCCGGCGTCCACCATCTGCGCCGCCTCGCCCACGCCGACCGGCTGCGCAACGTACTGGCCGCACTCGGCCGCGACAACGGCCATCTGGTGATCGCCGGGGCCGGCTGGATCGGACTGGAGGTCGCGGCGGCGGCGCGCGGGTACGGCGCCGAGGTCACCGTGATGGAACCGGAACCGACCCCGCTGCACCAGGTCGTCGGCCCCGAACTCGGCCAGATCTTCACCGATCTGCACAGCGACCACGGGGTCCGCTTCCACTTCGGCGTCCGCCTCACCGAGATCATCGGCCAGGACGGCCTGGTGCTCGCCGTCCGCACCGACGACGGCGAGGAGCACCCCGCCCACGACGTGCTCGCCGCGATCGGCGCCGCGCCCCGCACCGCCCTCGCCGAGACCTCCGGACTCGCCATGGCCCCGCGCGCGGACGGCGGCGGCATCGCCGTCGACGCCTCCCTGCGCACCAGCGACCCGCACATCTTCGCGGCCGGTGACGTCGCCAACGTGGCTCACCCGCTGCTCGGCACCCGGCTGCGCGTGGAGCACTGGGCGAACGCGCTGAACAGCGGCCCGGCCGCGGCCCGCGCCATGCTCGGCCAGGAGGTCAGCTACGACCGGGTGCCGTACTTCTTCTCCGACCAGTACGACCTCGGTCTCGAATACTCGGGCTGGGCGCCGCCCGGCAGCTACGACCAGGTGGTCATCCGGGGCGACGCGGGGAAGCGGGAGTTCATCGCCTTCTGGCTGAAGGACCGCCGGGTGCTGGCCGGGATGAACGTGAACGTATGGGATGTCACCGAGACCGTGCAGGGACTGGTCCGGTCCGGTCGGCAGATCGACCCGGACGCGCTGGCGGACCCGTCGGTCCCGCTGGCATCCCTGGCCTGAGTCCTGCCGGACAGGCCCGGCCGTTCCGTCCGGCGGCCCCGGACGGAACGACCCGGCCGGTCCGCGCGGCACCACCGGGTTCCACGGATCACATCGGCACGCGGCACGGCTGTCGTACCCCACCCGTAGACTTCACCCGTGGCAGGCAGGATCAATGACGACGACGTGAAGGCGGTACGGGACGCGGTCCCGATCGACGCCGTCGTTTCCGAGTATCTCCAGCTGCGCAACGCGGGCGGTGGCAACCTCAAGGGCCTCTGCCCGTTCCACGACGAGAAGTCCCCCTCCTTCCAGGTCAGCCCGAGCAAGGGTCTCTTCCACTGCTTCGGCTGCCAGGAGGGCGGCGACACGATCGCCTTCGTGCAGAAGATCGACCATCTGACGTTCGCGGAGGTCGTCGAGCGGCTCGCCGCCAAGGCGGGCATCACCCTGCGCTACGAGGAGGGCGGGTACAACCCCTCCCACCAGCGCGGCGAGCGCATCAGGCTGGTCGAGGCGCACAAGGTGGCCGCCCGGTTCTACGTCGAGCAGCTGGACAGCCCCGAGGCCGAGATCGGCCGGAAGTTCCTCGCCGAGCGCGGCTTCGACCAGGCGGCCGCGGCCCACTTCGGCGTGGGCTACAGCCCGGCCGGCTGGGACCACCTCACCCGCTATCTGCGCGGCAAGGGCTTCAGCGACAAGGAGCTGATCACCTCCGGCCTCTCCCAGGACGGCAGGCGCGGCCCCATCGACCGCTTCCGAGGCCGGCTGATGTGGCCGATCAGCGACACCTCCGGCGACGTCGTCGGCTTCGGCGCCCGCAAGCTGCGCGACGACGACAACGGCCCGAAGTACCTCAACACCCCCGAGACCGCGATCTACAAGAAGTCCCAGGTGCTGTACGGGATCGACCTGGCGAAGAAGGACATCGCGAAGGCCAGCCGGGCCGTGGTCGTCGAGGGCTACACCGACGTCATGGCCTGCCATCTCGCCGGGATCACCACCGCCATCGCCACCTGCGGCACGGCCTTCGGCGGTGACCACATCAAGATCCTCCGCCGGCTCCTGATGGACAACGGCAGTGCTCGGGTGATCTTCACCTTCGACGGTGACGCGGCCGGGCAGAAGGCCGCCCTGCGGGCCTTCGAGGACGACCAGAAGTTCGCCGCGGAGACGTACATCGCCATCGCCCCGGACAATATGGACCCCTGCGATCTGCGCCTGGCCAAGGGCGACGAGGCCGTCCGCGACCTGGTCGACCCCCGCACCCCGCTCTTCGAGTTCGCGCTCCGCCAGATCGTCGGCCGGTACGACCTGGAGACCCCGGCGGGCCGCGGCGCCGCGCTCGACGAGGCGGCCCCCGTCGTCGCCCGGATCAAGAACAGCTCCTCGCAGCACGAGGTCGCCGTCCAGCTGGCCGGCATGCTCGGCATCCTGGACACCCAGTTCGTCGTCAAGCGCGTCGGCCAGCTCGCCCGCTGGGCCCGCGAACGGGGCGACCAGCGGGGCCCCGCCCAGCCGCCCTCCCGCGGCGGCCACCAGCACCAGCAGGTCCGGGCGCCCGCCGCCCCCTCGGGCCCCGCGCTCAACCTCCGCAGCCCCGCCCACCGCACCGAGCGCGAGCTGCTGAAGCTCGCCCTGCAGAAGCCCGCCCTGGTCTCCCCGGCCTTCGACGCCTACGGGATGGACGAATTCACCGCCCCGCCGTACGCCGCAGTCCGGCAGTGCATCGCGGAGGCGGGCGGCGCGGAGCTCGGCGTCCCCGAGACCCGCGAATACCTGGTCCAGGTCCTGGACGCGGCGCCCAACGACACGGTGCGCAATCTGGTCACCGAGCTCGCCGTCGAGGTCTTCCACGGCAAGACCATCGATGAGACCTACGCGGGCATGCAGCTCGTCCAGGTCCGGCTGCGCGCCGTCGACCGCCGGATCGACGACGTCCAGGGCAGCCTCGCCCGCCTCGGCAGCAATGTCGCCCCGGACCATCTGGCGGCCGCGCAGAACGAGGTCTGGGTCCTCCAGCAGTACGCCCAGTCCCTGCGCAACAGCGGGGCCGACGCGCTCTGAGCGGGCGCCCGGCGGGGCAAGGGCCGGTCCGGCGGATCATGGCCGGGGTCGCGCCCGGTCCGCCGGACAGGCCCCAGCGCCCCCGCGTAACCGACCGGTCACGGACCGGACTCAGAAAGTCGCCGCACGCCCCTCGTGGCGGCGATGTGTCTTCCCCCACACTGGGGGGCGGTGCCTGAGACATCGGAGCGCGGCCGGCCCACCGAACGGTGGTCCTCCATCCCCGCGGTCCGGCAGCGATCACCTGGAGGTCGCCCCCGTGCAGACCCGGACCCTGACCGAAACCGAGCATGTCTCGGCCATCCCCGCGCAGAACCGGGCCGTGCACCATCCGGAGGCCGCGGTGGAGCCGCCGACACAGACCGATCCGCCCGAGCCCCCCGAGGCACTCATGGAGGAGTCGCCCCGGGGGTCCGAGCCGCCCGAACCGCGGAGCCGTCCGGAGACCGCCGGTCCGTCCTCCGACCTCTTCCGCCAGTATCTGCGGGAGATCGGCCGGATCCCCCTGCTCAGCGCCGCCGACGAGGTGGAGCTCGCGCGCCGGGTCGAGGCCGGACTCTTCGCCGAGGAACGGCTCGCGGGCACCCCGGACCCGGACACCCGGCTGGCCGTCGATCTCGACCGGCTGGTGGTCATGGGGAGGATGGCCAAACGCCGCCTCATCGAGGCCAACCTCCGCCTCGTCGTCTCCGTCGCCAAACGCTATGTCGGCCGCGGGCTGACCATGCTCGATCTGGTCCAGGAGGGAAACCTCGGGCTGATCAGGGCCGTCGAGAAATTCGACTACGCCCGGGGCTACAAGTTCTCCACGTACGCGACCTGGTGGATCCGGCAGGCCATGTCCCGCGCCCTCGCCGACCAGGCGCGGACCATACGGGTCCCGGTCCATGTCGTCGAACTGATCAACCGTGTCGTACGGGTCCAGCGCCGGATGCTCCAGGAACGCGGCTGCGAGCCGACGGCGGAGGAGGTCGCCGACCAGCTCGACCTCACCCCGGAGCGGGTCGGCGAAGTCCTGCGGCTCGCCCAGGAACCGGTCTCGCTGCACGCCCCGGTCGGCGAGGAGGACGATGTCGCGCTCGGCGACCTGATCGAGGACGGCGATGCCGCGTCCCCGGTCGAGTCCGCCGCGTTCCTGCTGCTGCGCGAGCACCTGGAAGCGGTGCTCTCGACCCTGGGCGAGCGCGAGCGGAAGGTGGTCCAGCTGCGCTACGGGCTGGACGACGGACGGCCCCGCACCCTGGAGGAGATCGGAAGGATCTTCGGCGTGACCCGCGAGCGCATCCGCCAGATCGAGTCCAAGACCCTCAGCAAACTGCGGGACCACGCCTTCGCCGACCAGCTCCGCGGCTACCTCGACTGACGGCGCGAGGGCCCGCACCGCCGGACGGCGGTGCGGGCCCTGGGGTCCGAACGGGCGGTGTTCCTAGTCGACTTCGGCGACCGCCTGCGCGAACTGCGCCGAATACAGGCGGGCATAGGCGCCCTCGGCGTCCAACAGCTCCTCGTGCGTGCCCTGTTCGACGATCGAGCCGTTCTCCATCACCAGGATGACGTCGGCGTCCCGGATGGTGGAGAGCCGGTGCGCGATCACAAAGCTCGTACGGCCATGGGCCAGGCGCGCCATCGCCTTCTGGATCAGGACCTCCGTACGGGTGTCGACGGAGCTCGTCGCCTCGTCGAGCACCAGGATCACCGGGTCGGACAGGAAGGCCCGCGCGATGGTGATCAGCTGCTTCTCGCCCGCGCTGACGCCGGAGCCCTCGTCGTCGATCACCGTGTCGTAGCCGTCCGGCAGCGTACGGATGAACCGGTCGGCGTGGGCCGCCTTCGCCGCCTCCTCGATCTCCTCACGGGTGACCTCGCGCGACGCGCCGTACGCGATGTTGTCCGCGATCGAACCGCCGAACAGCCAGGTGTCCTGGAGGACCATGCCGATGCCCTGCCGCAGCTCGTCGCGCGACATCTTCGTCACGTCGACCCCGTCCAGCGTGATCCGGCCGCCCGTCACCTCGTAGAACCGCATCAGCAGATTGACGAGCGTGGTCTTGCCGGCCCCGGTCGGGCCGACGATCGCGACCGTGTGACCCGGCTCGACGCTCAGCGACAGATCCTCGATGAGCGGCTTCTCCGGGTCGTAACGGAACGACACCTTCTCCAGCGAGACGCTGCCCCGCAGCTCCTCGGGGCGCTCGCGCTCGCCGGGCGCGGGGTCGGCGCCCTGCTCCTCGGCGTCCAGCAGCTCGAAGATCCGCTCGGCCGAGGCGACACCCGACTGCACCAGGTTCGCCATCGAGGCGACCTGGGTCAGCGGCATCGAGAACTGCCGCGAGTACTGGATGAACGCCTGCACGTCACCGATCGACAGCGACCCCGAAGCGACCCGCAGACCACCCACGACGGCGATCAGCACATAGTTCAGGTTCGAGACGAACATCATCAGCGGCTGCATGATCCCGCTGTTGAACTGTGCCTTGAATCCGGCCTCGTACAGCGCTTCGTTCTGCTCGGCGAAGTCCCGCGCGGACTCCTCCTGCCGGCCGAAGACCTTCACCAGGGTGTGCCCGGTGTACATCTCCTCGATGTGGGCGTTGAGCTTGCCCGTCACCTTCCACTGCTGCACGAACTGCGGCTGCGAGCGCTTGCCGACCTTCGTGGCCACGACCACCGAGAGCGGCACCGTCACCAGGGCGACCAGCGCCAGCAGCGGCGAGACCCAGAACATCATGACGAGCACGCCGACGATGGTGAGCAGGGAGTTGATGAGCTGGCCCATCGTCTGCTGCATCGTCTGCGAGATGTTGTCGATGTCGTTCGTCGCCCGGCTGAGCACCTCGCCGCGCTTGGCCCGGTCGAAGTACGACAGCGGCAGCCGCGACAGCTTCGTCTGGATGTCCTCGCGCAGCTGGAAGATGATCCGGTTGATGATCCGGATCGACAGCCGGGTCGCCACCAGCATCAGCAGGCCGGCGCCGACATAGACCGCCAGCGCCACCAGCAGTACGTCGCCCACCGCACCGAAGTCGATGCCCTGACCGGGGACGAAGTCCACCCCGGAGAGCATGTCGGCCAGGCCGCTGCTGCTCTTGCGCAGGCCCTCGATGGCCTGGTCCTTGGTCGTCCCCTCGGGCATCTCCCGGCCGACGACCCCGGCGAAGATCAGGTCGGTCGCCCGGCCGAGGATCTTCGGCCCGACCACCGACAGGGCGACGCTCAGCACCGAGGCCGCGAGCATCACGTACAGCGGGGCCTTCTCCTTCGCGAAGCGCCTCAGCAGCCGCTTCGAGGACCCCTTGAAGTCCATGGACCGGTCGGTCGGCGCCCCGCCCGCCATCATGCGTCCGCCAGGCCCGGCCATTACGCGGCCTCCGCTTCCGTCAGCTGGGAGAGCACGATCTCCCGGTACGTTTCATTGCCGTCCATCAGCTCGTGATGGGTGCCGGAGCCGACGACCCGGCCCTCGTCCAGCACCAGGATCCGGTCCGCGTCGCGGATGGTGGACACCCGCTGCGCCACGATCACCACGGTCGCCTCGGACGTCTCGTGCGTCAGCGCCCCGCGCAGCGCGGCGTCGGTGGCGTAGTCGAGTGCGGAGAACGAGTCGTCGAAGAGGTAGATCTCCGGCCGCTGCACCAGCGTCCTGGCGATGGCCAGACGCTGCCGCTGCCCGCCCGAGACATTGGTGCCGCCCTGCGCGATCGGCGCGTCCAGACCGTGCTCCAGCGCCGTGACGAACTCCTTGGCCTGCGCGACCTCCAGCGCGTGCCACAGCTCCTCGTCGGTCGCGTCCGGGTTTCCGTACCGCAGGTTCGTCGCGACCGTCCCGGAGAACAGATACGGCTTCTGCGGAACGAGACTCACGGTCCGCGCCAGCAGCGCCGGCTCCAGCGTCCGCACATCCGTACCGTCGACCAGCACCTGGCCGTCCGTCACATCGAACAGCCGCGGTACGAGCCCGAGCAGCGTCGACTTCCCGCTGCCCGTCGACCCGATGATCGCGGTGGTCTCGCCGGGGCGGGCCACCAGATCCACCGCCCGCAGCACCGGCTCCTCGGCACCCGGGTAGCGGAAGTCCGCGCCGCGCACCTCCAGATGACCGCGGGCGGTCAGCTCGCGGACCGGCTTGACGGGCGGGACCACGCTGGACTCGGTCTCCAGGACCTCCTGGATGCGCTCGGCACAGACCTCGGCGCGCGGCACCATCATGAACATGAAGGTGGCCATCATCACCGACATGACGATCTGCATCAGATAGGCGAGGAAGGCGGTCAGCGCGCCGATCTCCATGCCGCCGCTGTCGATGCGGTGGGCACCGAACCAGAGCACGGCGATCGACGAGACGTTCACGACCGTCATCACGGTGGGGAACATCAGCGCCATCAGCCGGCCCGTGGACAGCGCCACATCGGTCAGCTCGGTGTTGGAGCCGCGGAAGCGCTCCTCCTCGTAGCCGTCACGGACGAAGGCGCGGATGACCCGGTTGCCGGTGATCTGCTCGCGCAGCACCCGGTTCACCGTGTCGAGCCGCTCCTGCATCGTGCGGAACAGCGGACGCATCCGCTTCACGATGAGACTCACCGCGATGCCGAGCACCGGCACCACCGCGAGCAGCACCGCCGACAGCGGGACGTCCTGGCCGAGCGCCATGATGATGCCGCCGACGCACATGATCGGGGCCGATACCATCAGGGTGAAGGTCATCAGCACCAGCATCTGGACCTGCTGGACGTCGTTGGTCGTACGGGTGATCAGCGAGGGCGCCCCGAATCGTCCGACCTCACGGGCCGAGAACGACTGCACCCGGTCGAAGATCGACGCCCGGACGTCACGGCCGAGCGCGGACGCGGTACGGGCGCCGAAGTAGACGGCCCCCATGTTGCAGACCACCTGGCCGATGCTGACGGCGATCATGATGCCGCCGAATTCGAGGATGTAGCCCGTGTCCCCCTTGACGACACCGTTGTCGATGATGTCGGCGTTCAGGGTGGGCAGGTAGAGGCTGGCGCAGGTCTGCAGCAGTTGGAGGAGGACCAGCAGCAGGATGGGTTTTCTGTACGGACCGAGATAGGCCCGCAGGAGTTTTATGAGCACGCGTGTCTCTCGGAGTCGGCAGAGGGCGGGAGTCGACCCATTTTCCGGCACCGGGGGCCGCGACTGCGAGCGATTTTACTCAAGACCAGGTCAAAAAACAGACCGAGTACACAAGTGGAGGGGTTCATCTCCACGGGTGTACCCGGTCATATCCGCACAGGTGGACGGTTCAGCTCGCGGAGTCGAACGCTCCGGGGTGGATCTGGTCCCGCGTCGCCACGTACTGCTGGCGCACCGCCTGCCCGACCGCCAGCTCGTCGCCCGGCTCCAGCACCTGCGCCGCGGCGCCCTGCCAGGCCGGGGGAGTGAGCGGATCGGCCGTCCCCTGCGAGACGCCCAGCGCCCAGGCCGCCTGCCGGGCCGCGCCCAGCGCCGCGTACTCGGCGGGCTGAGGCACGACCACCTGCGTACCGAACAGCGCCGGTGCGAGCCCCTGCACGGCGGGCAGCTCGGCCGCCGCCCCCAGCAGGAAGACCCGCCGCACCTCCACGCCCCGGCCGCGCAGCACATCGAGCGCGTCGGCCAGCGAGCACAGCATCCCTTCGAACGCCGCCCGCGCCAGGTGCTCCGGCTTCATCGACTCGCGCCGCAGTCCGCACAGCGTCCCCGCGGCATGCGGCAGCTGCGGCGTCCGCTCGCCCTCCAGGTACGGCAGGAGCACCAGCCCGGACGCGCCCGGCGTGGACTTCAGCGCCAGCGCGGAGAGCTCGTCGAGGCCCTCCACGCCGAGCATCTCGGCGGTCCCGCGCAGTGCCCGTACCGCGTTGGACGTGTGCACCACCGGCAGGTGCTTCCCGGTCGCGTCCGCGAACGAAGTGATCATCCCGGTCGGATCGGACAGCGCCTCGTCGTGCACCGCCATGACCGAGCCCGACGCACCCAGCGACACCACCGCGTCGCCGACCCCGACCCCGAGCCCGAACGCCGCCGCCATCGTCTCGCCGGTCCCCGCGGAGATCAGCAGCCCCTCGGGCGTCGTCCCGGCCGCGTCGGCTGGGCCGAGCACCTCGGGCAGCGCGGCCTGGTGGCCGAGCGCGAGCTCCACCAGATCGGGCCGGTAGGAGCCGGTGTCCGCCGACCAGTAGCCGGTGCCGGACGCGGCACCCCGGTCGGTGGTCCGCCGGGCGGGACGCCCCAGCAACTGCCAGACCAGCCAGTCGTGCGGCTGGAGCACCGCGGCCACCCGCTGGGCCGCCTCCGGCTCGGTCCGCGCCAGCCAGCGCAGCTTCGACACCGGCTGCGCGGCCTGCGGCACCGCCCCGACCGCCTCGGCCCAGGGCTGCCGCCCGCCGAGTCCGTCGATCAGATCGGCTGCGGCGACCTGTGCCCGCTTGTCGTTGCCGAGCAGCGCCGGGCGGACGAGGTTGCCCTGGCGGTCCAGCGGCACCAGACCGTGCTGCTGGGCGGAGACGCCGATGGCCTGCACCCCTTCGAGCAGCCCGTCGGTGGCGGCCTCGCCGAGCGAGAGCAGCCACGCCTGCGGGTCGACCTCGGTGGCCTTCGCCTCGACGGGGTGTGCGGCGAACCCCCGGCGCAGCACGGCGCCCGTGTCCGTATCGCAGACGACGATGTGCGTGAAGGCGGAAGAACTGTCCAAGCCGGCGACTATCCCCATGCCCAAGATTCTGCCGCACCGCCGGAGCTTTTCCCTACCGGTCGGCGCGGCAGTGGTGGGGGCGGTCCGGCTAGGTGTTGGTGGTGCCCCAGTCGTCCTCGCCGTTCCGGCCGCGGCCCCGCAGCGAGCGCACCCGGTCGGCCACCGAGGCGGGAACCTTGTCGCCGACCTTCTCGCTCACCGAGTGGTACGCCTTGCCGGCCAGATCGCGGCCGCTCTGCGCCGCGGACTCGGCGGTATTGCGCACGGCCGGATTCTGGGCGAACTGGCGTGCGGCCTTCTTCAGCTGCTCGTAGCGCTCGCGCCCGGCCCGTGTCCCGATCACGTATCCGAGGGCCAGTCCGGCGATGAACGTGAGCCGGTACCGCATGGCTGCCACCCTTCCTTGCTCAGTGCGACGCTCAGTGCGACGTGTGCTGCCCGACCTACCCGCGGGCACCGGAGATCACCCCGGGGGATACCGATTGGCAAAGCACCCCCCTGCTTGCGCTAATGTATGTGTCGCAGCGAACGCGCGCCGCCCGGCAGCAGCCAGGTAGGTAGGGTTCGGTGCATACGCAGCAATCCCCTGTAGCTCAATTGGCAGAGCAGCCGGCTGTTAACCGGCAGGTTACTGGTTCGAGTCCAGTCGGGGGAGCGCGATCCCCTGTAGCTCAATTGGCAGAGCATTCGGCTGTTAACCGGAGGGTTACTGGTTCGAGTCCAGTCGGGGGAGCGGAACGGAAGAGGACCCCGAGGGGTCCTTTTTCGTATGTCCGCCGACGGTCGTCACCGTGGTGCGTGTGGGATGCGTGTGACTCTTTCGTGTGTACTTCGCTCCGTCCGGAACCGGACGGCCGACGTCGAGGTCTTCATGGTCATGCGAAGCCGACCATCCGGAGCGAGAGATCGTATGACCGGCTATGCTGCGGCAGACGGCGCGCACACTTGTACGCGCCACGCCGAAAAGGGGCGGTAGCTCAGCCGGTTAGAGCAGCGGACTCATAATCCGTCGGCCGTGGGTTCGAGTCCCACCCGCCCCACTGCCGATGTTCCGGCAGAAACGTTATGACCTGCGCATATGTAGGCACGAGGGCCCTCACGGATTCCGTGGGGGCCCTCACCATAGCCCCGTAGCAAGATCAAGTGGCCGCGCCCCGGCCCGGCGGGTCGTGCCGGTGGGTTACGGCCCGGGGGCCGCCCGTTCCGCGTCGAAGAGTCGGTGCGTCGGTGCGTCAGTGTCCGTACGGGCGGCCCCGATTGTGTGCGGCCGGGCGATGGCCGTGACGCCGTCGCGAGGTGTGCGCCGCCCTCGGCCGCCCCGACGGATGTCCGGAGAGTCACTTATGACAACGCTCTGAAGGACTACGGTATTTCGTCCCTTTTTATCCTTGATTTCGGCTTCTACGACTTGTTGGCCGCAGGGGTCGGACGTAGTGTCGAAAGTGCCGCAGCAAGAGCAAGGAGCGGCGCAGCGAACTCCTCCAGAGGAGGCGAAGATGAACGTACGCAGCATCTTCGATTACAGGAGCCACGGCGGTGGCGGTGGCTACGGTTACGGTGGCGGAGGCGGCTTCGGACGCGGACGCGGTGGCTACGGACGCGGCTTCGGCTTCGGACGCGGACGCGGCGGCTACGGCCGTGGCGGTGGCGGACGCGGCGGTTACGGCCGCGGCGGCGGCGGTGGGTGGGGCTACTGACCCCACACCCCCGACACCATCCCCGAAACGAGGCAGGCTCGCGCTGCGGCGCGGGTCGGTCTCGCGGTTTTGGGGTCCGCGCCTATGGAGATGGTCCATAGTCCGAGCACTTCTGTGACGTGACGCCCATGAGCCTCAGCAGCTCGTCCCGGCGCCCAGCGCCTCCCGAAGAGACTCCTCAGGATTCGGTGACGGATGTCCCGATCCGCACGGATCCCATCAGCATCGTCGTGGCGTTCCGGCGCTTCTGGCCACTGACCAAGGGTGACCGGCGCTGGCTCATCCTCATTCTCCTGTGCGCCGTCCTGGCCGCCATCGCCGAGACCATCACGGTCCTGCTCTTCGCCAAACTCACCGACACCGCTCTGCAGACCGGCTCCGTCAGCGCTTTCTGGAAGCCTGCCGGCCAGTGGGTCGCCGTGGCGGTCATCGGTGCGGTGGTGGGATATCTGGGCAACTCGCTCGCCGCCTGGGTCGCCGAACGCTTCGTGATGAGGCTGCGGGCACGGGTATTCGGGCATCTTCAGACGCTTCCGCCGCACTTCTACCAGCGCAATCGCCGCGGTGACCTGGTGGAGCGGCTGACAGGTGACGTGGAAGCCATCGAAGCGCTCGTGGTCTCCGGCATCGTCGGGGCGGCATCGGCCGTGTTCAGCACGCTCTTCTACGCCGCCGCCGCCCTGTGGCTGCGCTGGGATCTGGCCCTTGCCACCTTTGTCATGGTGCCGCTCTTCTGGTTCACGACCACCCGTTTCGCCGGGCCCCTGCGCGCGGTGTCCCGGCGCGGTCGGGCGGCGGACGGTGCCATCACGGCCGTGGTCGAGGAGACGTTGGTCAACGTCGTCATGACCCAGGCGTACAACAGGCAGCACGATGAGGAGGAGCGGCTCCTCAGCAAGGCACGTATCCGGCTGAGGACAGCGGTGAAGGCCGTCCGCCTCACCGAGTTCTACGAGCAACTCGTCGAGGTCCTCCAGACGTTGTGCGTCCTGGCGATCATCGGTCTGGGGGCGTGGGAGATCTCCCGGCACCGGATGACGCTCGGACAGCTGCTGGCCTTCGCCGCCTTCATCGGCTACCTCTACCCGCCGATCCGCTCGCTGGGCCAGCTCGGCCTGACGGCCACCGCCGCGACCGCGGGCGCCGAACGACTGCTGGAGATCCTCGACGCCGAGCCCGCGGTCACCGACCCGGGCGACTCCGTGCCCGTGCCGCCGCGGAGCCGGGCGCTCGGCGAGGTGGAGGCGCGTCAGGTGTTCTTCCACTACCCGGGCAGCGACGAGTTGGTGCTCCGGGACCTCTCGTTCACCGCAAGTCCCGGGGAACTGCTGGTCATCACCGGCCCCAGCGGTGCGGGCAAGTCGACGCTGGCGGCGCTGCTGCTGAGGTTCTACGACCCGGTCGCCGGCAGCGTACTGCTGGACGGTGTGTCCGTGGACCGGCTGCCGCTGCCCTACCTCCGGCAGAACGTCACGCTGCTGCCGCAGGACACGCTGGTCCTGCACGACACCATCGAGAAGAACATCGGCTGCGGAAGCCTCGACGCGAGCCACGACGATGTGGTGCGGGCCGCGCGGGCGGCCGACGCCCACGGGTTCATCCAGGTCCTCCCGGAGGGATATGACACAGTCATATCCACCGGCACCTCCCGGCTCTCCGGCGGCCAGTTGCAGCGCATCGCCATCGCCCGCGCCATGCTGCGCGACGCCCCCGTTCTCCTTCTCGACGAGCCCACCACCGGACTGGACCGGCTGGCCGCGGAGCGCATCCTCGAACCGCTGCGGCGGTTGGCCCGGGGCCGTACCACCATCGTGATCACCCACGACCTGGCCCTGGCCGCGGACGCCGACCGTGTCCTCGTCCTGGACGAGGGGCGGCTGGTGGAATCCGGCACGCACACCCAACTTCTCGACAGGAGCGGCCTGTACGCCACACTGTTCGAGCGTCGCACCCACCCGCACAACGGGACCGTGTACAAGCCTGCCCGGACGTCAGGGATCCACTGGAGGTAGGCCGGTCCCCGGCGCAGGGCCCCAACCGTACGGACCGACCCGGTCGTTACCATCCGGCGTGACCGAAACGACCGAAGGACCCACCTCCCGTACCCGCATACTCGCCGATCTCACACCTCTGCGGAGCTCGCCCGACTACCGGCGGCTCTGGTTCGGGAACACGGTCTCCTGGATCGGGCAGGGGATGACCTCGCTCGCCGTGTCGCTCCAGGTCTACGACATCACCGGGTCCGCCTTCTCGGTCGGGCTCATCGGATTCTGCTCGTTCCTGCCGCTGGTCGTCTTCGGGCTGTACGGCGGGGCCGTCGCCGACACCATGGACCGCCGCAAGCTGGGGCTGGCCAGTTCCGCCGGGTCGTTCGTGCTCTCCGTCGCCCTGGTCGCCATCACCGTCGCCGGGGTGGAGCAGGTGGGGCTGCTGTACGCGGTCGTCGGCCTCCAGGCGGCCTGCTTCGCGGTCAACGCGCCCGCCCGCAGCTCGATGATCGCCCGGCTGCTGCCGGCCGAGCAGCTGCCCGCCGCCAACGCGCTCACCTCCATGACCAGCACCACCGGCACGCTGGTCGGGCCGATGCTCGGCGGGCTCGTCGTCGGCTGGTGGGGCTACCGGGCCGCGTACACCGTCGACGCCATCACCTTCACCGCCTCGCTCTACGCGATGTGGCGGCTGCCTGCCATGCTGCCGCAGCGCGAGGAGGGCGCGGGGGACAAGCGGGCGTCCGTCGCGGACGGGCTGCGCTTCCTCGGGACCAGGCCCAACCTCCGGATGACCTTCTTCACCGATCTGTGCGCCATGCTGCTGGCCCACCCCCGGGCGCTGTTCCCCGTCGTCGCCGTCCTCTGGTACGGCGGCGACGCGAAGACCACCGGACTGCTGGTGGCCGCCCCGGCGCTCGGCGCGCTGCTCGGCGGGGTGTTCTCCGGCTGGCTGGGGCGCATCCGGCGCCACGGTCTCGCCGTGCTGCTCGCCGTCGCCTGCTGGGGCACCGCCATCGCGGTCTTCGGACTGACCCGGCAGCTCTGGCTCGGGCTGCTCTTCCTGGCGCTCGCCGGGTGCGCGGACACCACTTCGATGGTCTTCCGCAACACCATGCTCCAGGCGGCCGTGCCGGACGAGATGCGAGGGCGGCTCCAGGGCGTGTTCATCGTCGTCGTGGCGGGCGGGCCGAGGCTCGGCGACTTCCTGACGGGATCGGTCGCCGACCTGACCTCGCCCGGCCTGGCGGTGACCGGGGGCGGGATCGCCTGTGTCGTCGCCGTCTCCCTGCTGGCGCTGCGGTGGCGCGGGTTCGCGCGGTACGACGCGCGGGACCCCCAGCCGTGACGGCCCCGCCCGCGCCTCACCCCCGCGGCACGTCCCCGGCTCCGTCCCGCGGCCCCACCACCGAGCGGGCGAAGCCCAGTTCCGCCAGGTCCTGGGGGCGCAGCCGCAGCTGGTCGGCCGTGGCACGCACCTCGTCCGGGGCGCGCTTCAGGATCGCCGCCGCCGGCTCCGGGGCGATCACCGAGAAGTAGCTGTCCCGGGTGACATGGGTGTTCCCCGGTGCCGCGAGGGCCAGCGCGCCGCCCGAACCGCCCTCACCTATCACCAGGGTGGTGACGGGGACCCGGGCCTCCGCCATCGCCGCGAAGGCGCCTGCGATGGCGGCGCCCGCGCCCACCCGTTCCGCCTCCGCGTCGTTCGCCGCGCCCGGGGTGTCGATCAGCGTGAGCACGGGAACGCCGAGCCGGTCGGCCAGCCGGATCACCCGCGCCGCCGTGCGGTAGCCGGCCGGGCGGGTCGCGGTGCCGCACTGGGCCACGTACGCGATGGACCGGCCGCCGCGCCGCCCGAAACCGCAGAGCAGCCCCGGGTCCGTACCCCCGCAGCGGTCGCCGCCGAGCGGGAGCCGGTGGTCGAAATAGGCGTCCAGATACGCCTCGGCGCGCGGCCGGGCGGGCGAGCGGGCCTGCCGGACCGCGTCCCAGCCGGTCACCGGAAGGCCGGTGGTGGACAGGGCGTCCGGCACGGGGGCGGGGAGCGCCGGGGAGCCCGGGGCGTGGAGCGCCCGCAGCCAGTGGGCCACCGTCCTTGGGAGCTCGTCCGGCGGGACGACCGCGTCGATCTGGCCCGCGGCCAGCTGGCCCTCGGCGGTGTACGCGTGAGGGTCCGCGTCCGGGGGCCGTACCCGGGAACCGGCGAACCCGACCTGGGCGCCCGGCAGCGCCAGGATCACATCGGCGCCCGCGCCCAGCGTGGCCCAGCCGCCCCCCGTCGTCGGGTCGCGCAGGACCGCGAGCTGCGCGGGGCCCGCCGCCCGCAGCCGCGCCGAGGCACGGGCCACCCGCTGGAGCTGGGTCAGGGCGACCATGCCCTCCTGCATCCGGCTGCCGCCCGTCGCGATCAGCGAGACGAGCGGCAGCGCCCGGGTCCGGGCGGCCTCGTACGCGGCCTCCAGCCGGTCCCCGGTGCGCTGCCCCAGCGAACCGCCCAGGAACCCGAACTCGAACGAGACCAGCACGCAGGCCCGGCCGCCGACCGAGGCGAGGCCGTGGACGACGGACTCCTCCTCACCGGTACGGGCGGCGGCGCGGGCCCGGGAGTCCGCGTACCCGGCCCAGGCGAGGGGCCCGTCCCCGAGCTCCCCGGGCTCCCCGGGCTCCCCGGGCTCCCCGAGCTCCCCGAGCTCTTCGAAGTCCGCGGTGAGGGCCGCGATGGCCGCTCTCGCGGTCAGCCGGTCAGGCATGGAGCGACCGCTTCATGATCTTGCCGAGGTCGTTGCGGGGCAGCGCGTCCAGGTAGCGGACCGTGCGCGGGCGCTTGTGCGGGGACAGCTGGGCGGCCACATGGTCCGCGAGCTCGTCCCCGGACGGCGGCGACGCCGGGTCGGCCGGCACCACCCAGGCGACGATCCGCTCGCCCAGATCCGGGTCCGGCTCACCGGTGACGGCGGCCTCGCGGACGCCGGGGTGGTCCAGGAGCGCGTTCTCGATCTCCCCGGCGCCGATCTTGTAGCCGCCGCTCTTGATCAGGTCGGTGGCCTTGCGCCCGACGATCCGTACGTAGCCGTCGGCGTCCCGGGTGGCCATGTCCCCGGTGCGGAACCAGCCGTCCTCGGTGAGTGCGGCGGCCGTGGCGTCGGGGCGGTTCAGATAGCCGGTGAAGAGGTTGGGGCCGCGCACCTGGATCTCGCCGATGGCATCGGGTCCGGTTGCGTCCTCGGCGAGGACGGTGCCGTCCTCCTCGACCAGGCGGAGCTCCACGCCGTGCAGGGGCGCGCCGACCGTTCCGGGGCGCGGTTCGCCGTCGGCCCGGACGCCCGTGTTCATCAGGGTCTCCGTCATGCCGTACCGCTCGATGACCCGGCGGCCGGTGGCCGTCGCGATCCGCTCGTGGTCGTGCACCGGCAGCGCGGCCGACCCGGACACCAGCAGCCGGGCTCCGGCCAGCGCCTTCGCGAGCCCCTCCGCCCCGGGGCCGTCGAGGGCCTCGGCCAGCCGGTGGTACATCGTCGGTACGCCGAAGAGCATGGTGCCGCCGGACGACAGTTCCCGGGCCACCCCGTCGGTGGAGAACCTGCCCAGGTGCCGCACCGATCCGCCCCGCCGCAGCGGCCCCAGCACGCCCAGGATCAGGCCGTGCACATGGAACAGCGGCAGGGCGTGGACGAGCACGTCGTCGCCGGTCCACTGCCAGGCGTCCTCCAGCGCGTCGAGCGAGGCCGCGATGGCCCGCCGGGGCAGGATCGCGCCCTTGGGCGGGCCCGTGGTGCCGGAGGTGTAGACGATCAGCGCGGGGGACTCGGGGGCGGGCTCGGGGAGCGCGGCGCCGACGTCCTCCCCGGCCGTGTCGATGTCGATGCGGTCCAGCGCGTCCAGCACCGGCGGGAGCGTGTCGCCCGCCCCGGCCAGCACCACGGTCGGTTCGCTGTCGGCCACGATGTGGGCGAGTTCGCGCGTCCCCGTCTTCGGGTTGAGCGGCACCGCCGGCACCCCGGCACGCAGCGCGGCCACGACGGCGACCACCGTCTCGGGGGTGGGGGTGGCCCAGACGGCGACCCGCCCGGCGCCCACGAGACGCGCGGCGAGCGCGCTGGAGGCGGTGGCCAACCGGTCGTAGGTCATGGTGTGTTCGCCGAACCGGGTGGCTTCCCGGGTCGAACCGTCATCCGGCACAGAGAGAAGAGGAGTCACCCACCGCACCCTAGGCCCTGATCCGAGCGGTAGGCCCTAAGGGCTGTCCCGTAATCCCTGGCGGGCGTGCGACGTCAGCTACGGCACCTCGCCGCGTTGTCGGAACGCCCGAATACATCCAGTATTCGGG
>NZ_JBHWIY010000003.1:0-66552 GCF_042731715.1 Streptomyces sp. NPDC059832
AGCGGGTGCCGGGCCGGGCGCAGCCGGGGCCGTGGCCGCCGGGCGCCGGCCGGCCGCCGTGTCCGCCAGGGCACAGGCCCGGACCAGTTCGTCGTCCGGAGCCCGCAGCACCGCGTGCAGCTGCTCGACGATCCTGCGCGGAGCATTGGAGGCGTGAGCGGGATTCAGATAGCGCGACAGGGTGGTCTGGTCGACCCCCAGCCGCTTGGCGAGGGACTGCTGGGTGGGTTTCTCGCGGCCGTCGCGCGCCGACGACTCCCACCAGTTCCTCAGTAACCCGGCGAGCGCCCGTCCCGGCTGCTCCTCGCGACCCGCCACAGTGTTGTCCGTCATGGTTCTTCCCCGACTCTCTGTGTGCATAGCCGCAGGTCAGCGCTGTGCATCGGGAGCATGCCCGGGTGCTACGACCTGCGGGACGCAGATCGTAGTGAAAGCGCCGCCACGTGCCGCACGGCCGAGGAGCCATCGAAGCGGTGCCACTGCCCGCACACCCGGGGAACGAGGAGATCCGGGCGCGCGTCGGACCTCACCCGAACGAGTGAGCGTCGCCCCGGGCTCCGGCTCAGCGGGCCGACGCGACCCGGAAGCGCATTCCGGCCGAGCGCAGCCGCTCCAGCAGCGCGTCACCCATCGCGGCGGCCGTGGTGACCTGCCCCGACGTCGGGGGGAGCTCGTCCAGGGCGAGACAGAGCGCGGACTGGGCGAGCATCTTCGCCGTCTCGTCGTAGCCGGGGTCGCCGCCCGAGACCTCGGTGAGGACCCGGTGCCCGCCGCCCGTACCGACGAAGCGCACGGTGAACCAGCTGCGCCGCCGGCGCTCCGCGTCCGGTCCCTTGCCCGGCTCGTACCGGTCCATCAGCCAGGACCGGGCCGCCGGGAGCTGCGCGGCACCCAGGAGGGCGCCCACCGCGGCCGTACCGCCGAGGGCCACCGGCAGATGCCGCACCGAGGCGAAGTGGCGGTAGCGGAAGTCGGGGCCGTAGCGGGCGAGTGCCCGCGCCGAGCGCTCGACGACCTGCGGGTCCAGTGTCGGCAGCGGGAGCGCCCAGGTGCCGGTCTCCGTGCTGAAGTGCGGAGTGCCGAACGGGGCACGGGCCCGGCGGGCGACCAGCCGCGGTTCGTGCAGCCGGCGTTCCCGGGCCGCGCGCAGCATCGATGGGCCGCGGCCCATCGCGGTGAGCGCCGAGGCGAACGTACCGCCGGAGAAGACGGCGTTGCTGCGCACGAAGCCGTCGACGGTCAGCGGCACGTCCGGCGGCAGCTGCCGGACGGTGAAGTAGACCCCGAGGTCGTGCGGTACGGAGTCGAAACCGCAGGCGTGCACGATCCGGGCCCCGGTCTCGCGGGCCCGCGCGTCGTGCGCCAGATACATCCGGTCCACGAACTCCGCCTCACCGGTGAGGTCCGCGTAGTCCGTCCCCGCCTCGGCACAGGCCGCGACCAGCTTCTCGCCGTACCAGACGTACGGGCCGACCGTCGTGGCCACCACATGGGCGGATTCGGCGAGTTCGCGCAGCGCGTGCTCGTCGTCGGCGTCGGCGTGCAGCAGCGGGAGGTCCGCGCAGCGCGGGTCGATCGCGGCGAGGCGTTCGCGCAGGTGCTCCAGCTTGGCCCGGTCGCGTCCGGCCAGGGCCCAGCGGCAGCCGGAGGGGGCGTGGGCGGCGAGATATTCGGCGGTGAGGGCGCCCACGAAGCCGGTGGCGCCGAAGAGGACCACGTCATAGGGGCGTTGTGTCCCGTTCTGCCTGTTCACGAGTGCCTCCGCGGGGGCCGGTGCCGATGTGGCAGGCAGAGGCTAGCGGAGGGGTTCGTGGCGGTGTGCGGCAGGGCGGGCCCGGTGGGGGAGGATCCCGGAGAAGGAACTAAGCGCTTGCTCGGCCAAAAGGGTTGTGCGGAGCGCGGTGCGTTCTTAGCATCATCGATGTTACATCAGTTGTGTCATACCGCTGGGGGCTTGATGGCAACGACAGAGCATGGCTCGCACGGCCCGCTGACAGGGGTGCGGGTGGTCGAACTGGCCGGCATCGGACCCGGTCCGTTCGCCGCGATGCTCCTGGCCGACCTCGGCGCCGATGTCGTCAGGGTCGACCGGCCCGGCGGCGCGGGGCTGGGCATCGACCCCGCGTACGACCTCACCAACCGCAACAAGCGCTCCGTGCTCGTCGACCTCAAGGCCGAGAACGGTGCCGCCGCGGTGCTCGACCTGGTCGAGCGCGCCGACATCCTGATCGAGGGCTACCGGCCGGGCGTCGCCGAACGGCTCGGCGTCGGACCCGACGCCGCGCTGGCCCGCAATCCGCAGCTCGTGTACGGGCGGATGACCGGCTGGGGCCAGGACGGACCACTCGCCGAACGGGCCGGGCACGACATCGCCTACATCGCGCTCACCGGCACCCTCTCCATGATCGGCAAGCCCGGTGAGCCGCCCACCGTCCCGGCCAATCTCCTCGGCGACTACGCGGGCGGCTCGCTCTATCTCGTCGTCGGCGTGCTCGCCGCCCTCCAGCACGCCCGCACCCCCGGCGGCCGGGGCCAGGTCGTGGACGCGGCCATCGTCGACGGCGCCGCCCATCTCGCCACGATGATCCACGGAATGCTCGCGGCCGGCGGCTGGCAGGACCGGCGCGGTGCCAACCTCCTGGACGGCGGCTGCCCCTTCTACGGTACGTACGAGACGGCCGACGGCCAGTACATGGCGGTCGGACCGCTGGAGCAGCGGTTCTACGACGAGTTCGGCCGGCTCCTCGGACTCGGGGACGAAGCCCCGGACCGGGGCGACATCACCCGGTGGGAGGAGCTGCGCACCGTCGTCGCCGACCGGTTCAGGACCCGTACGCGCGCCGAGTGGACCGAGGTGTTCGAGGGATCGGACGCCTGCGTCGCCCCCGTCCTCTCGCTCCGCGAGGCGCCCCACCACCCGCACATCGCCGCCCGCTCCACCTTCGTCGAGCACGGCGGGCTCACCCAGCCCGCGCCGGCACCGCGCTTCTCCACGACCCCCGTCTCCGTACGCGGCGGCCCCGCGCGACCCGGCGCGGACAACGACGCCGTCGCCGCCGACTGGGGCGTACCCGGCATCGCCGGGCCGGAGTGACGATGCCCGAAGCGACCCCCGCCGGGCCCGGACCCGTCTCCACCGTCAAGAACTGTTCCCAGGAGGACCGCAGTGCAGCGGCAGATCTTCACCGAAGAGCACGACGCGTTCCGCGAGACCGTGCGCACCTTCCTCACCAAGGAGGTCCTCCCGCACTACGAGCAGTGGGAGAAGGACGGCATCGTCTCGCGCGAGGCCTGGCGCGCGGCCGGCCGGCAGGGGCTGCTGGGTCTCGCCGTACCCGAGGAGTACGGGGGCGGCGGCAACACCGACTTCCGCTACAGCGCCGTACTCGCCGAGGAGTTCACCCGGGCCGGTACGCCCGGCCTCGCGCTCGGGCTGCACAACGACATCATCGGCCCCTACCTCACGGGCCTCGGCACCGACGAGCAGAAGCGGCGCTGGCTGCCCGGCTTCTGCAGCGGCGAGACCATCACCGCCATCGCCATGACCGAACCCGGCGCGGGCTCCGACCTCCAGGGCATCAGCACCACCGCCGAGGACATGGGCGACCACTGGCTGCTCAACGGGTCCAAGACCTTCATCTCCAACGGCATCCTCGCCGACCTCGTGGTCGTCGTCGCGAAGACCACCCCGGAGGGCGGCGCGAAGGGGCTCTCGCTGATCGTCGTCGAACGCGGCGCGGACGGCTTCGAGCGCGGTCGCAACCTCGACAAGATCGGCCAGAAGTCCCAGGACACCGCGGAGCTGTTCTTCAACGACGTCCGCGTCCCCAAGGAGAACCTGCTCGGTGAGCGGGACGGCGCCTTCATCCACCTGATGACCAACCTCGCGCAGGAACGGATGGGCATAGCGGTGGCCGGGATCGCCGCCGCGGAACACCTGCTGGAGATCACCACGCGGTACGTCAAGGAGCGCGAGGCCTTCGGACGCCCGCTCTCCAAGCTCCAGCACATCAGGTTCGAGATCGCCGAGATGGCCACCGAGTGCGCCGTCACCCGTACCTTCCTCGACCGCTGCATCGTCGACCACTGCGACGGGACCCTCGACGCCGTGCACGCCTCGATGGCCAAGTGGTGGGCCACCGAACTGCAGAAGCGTGTCGCCGACCGCTGCCTCCAACTGCACGGCGGATACGGCTACATGACGGAGTACCCGGTCGCCAGGGCGTTCACCGACGGCCGCATCCAGACCATCTACGGCGGCACGACCGAGATCATGAAGGAGATCATCGGCCGCTCGCTGCTCGCCTGACCCCGTCGCACAACCACCCCCGAAAGGCTGCTGTCTTGAGTACCGAAGCGTTCGTCTACGACGCGATCCGCACCCCGCGCGGCCGCGGCAAGGCCAATGGCGCCCTGCACGGCACCAAGCCGATCGACCTCGTCGTCGGCCTCATCCACGAAATCCGCAGCCGCTTCCCCGGCCTCGACCCGGCGGCCATCGACGACATCGTCCTCGGCGTGGTCAGCCCGCTCGGCGACCAGGGCTCCGACATCGCCCGGATCGCCGCCATCGCGGCCGGCCTCCCGGACACCGTCGCCGGCGTCCAGGAGAACCGCTTCTGTGCCTCGGGTCTGGAGGCCGTCAACCTGGCCGCCGCCAAGGTCCGTTCGGGCTGGGAGGACCTCGTCCTCGCGGGTGGCGTCGAGTCGATGTCCCGGGTCCCGATGGGCTCCGACGGCGGCGCCTGGGCGATGGACCCGATGACCAACTTCGAGACCGGCTTCGCCCCGCAGGGCGTCGGCGCCGACCTCATCGCCACGATCGAGGGCTTCTCCCGCCGCGACGTCGACGAGTTCGCTGCACTCTCCCAGGAACGCGCCGCCGAAGCGTGGAAGGACGGCCGCTTCGCGCGCTCCGTCGTCCCCGTCAAGGACCGCAACGGCCTCGTCGTGCTCGACCACGACGAGCACATGCGGCCCGGCACCACCGCCGACTCCCTCGCCGCGCTCAAGCCCTCCTTCGCCACGATCGGCGAGATGGGCGGCTTCGACGCGGTGGCGCTGCAGAAGTACCACTGGGTCGAGAAGATCGACCACGTCCACCACGCGGGCAACTCCTCCGGCATCGTCGACGGCGCCGCGCTCGTCGCGATCGGCAACCAGGAGGTCGGCGAGCGCTACGGACTCGCTCCGCGCGCCCGGATCATCTCCGCCGCCGTCTCCGGCTCCGAGCCGACCATCATGCTGACCGGCCCCGCGCCCGCCACCCGCAAGGCCCTCGCCAAGGCCGGGCTGACCATCGACGACATCGACCTCGTCGAGATCAACGAGGCGTTCGCCGGAGTCGTGCTCCGCTTCGCCAGGGACATGGGGCTCCCGCTCGACAAGATCAACGTCAACGGCGGCGCCATCGCCCTCGGCCACCCGCTCGGCGCCACCGGCGCGATGATCCTCGGCACCCTCATCGACGAACTGGAACGCCGCGACCAGCGGTACGGCCTCGCCACCCTCTGCGTCGGCGGCGGCATGGGCATCGCCACCGTCATCGAGCGTCTCTGACCGTTCCCCTTCCTACGGAGAAGACAGACACATGACCGAGAGCACGACCATCCGCTGGGAACAGGACGAGACCGGCGTCGTCACCCTCGTACTCGACGACCCCGCCCAGTCCGCCAACACGATGAACCAGGCCTTCAAGGACTCCATCGCGGCCGTCGCCGACCGCGCCGAGGCCGAGAAGGACGCCATCCGCGGCATCATCTACACCTCCGCCAAGAAGACCTTCTTCGCGGGCGGCGACCTCAAGGACATGATCAAGGTCGGTCCCGAGAACGCCCAGCAGGCCTTCGACACCGGCACCGCCATCAAGAACTCGCTGCGCCGCATCGAGACCCTCGGCAAGCCCGTCGTCGCCGCCATCAACGGCGCGGCGCTCGGCGGCGGTTACGAGATCGCGCTCGCCTCGCACCACCGCGTCGCCCTCGACGCGCCCGGCTCCCGGATCGGCCTGCCCGAGGTCACCCTCGGCCTGCTGCCCGCAGGCGGCGGCGTCACCCGCACCGTACGCCTCATGGGCATCGCCGACGCGCTGCTGAAGGTGCTTCTCCAGGGCACCCAGTACACCCCGCAGCGCGCCCTGGAGAACGGTCTGGTCCACGAAGTCGCCGCCACCCGGGAGGAGATGCTCGAAAAGGCCCGCGCCTTCATCGACGCGAACCCCGAGTCCCAGCAGCCCTGGGACGTCAAGGGATACCGGATCCCCGGCGGCACCCCGTCCAACCCCAAGTTCGCCGCCAACCTGCCGGCCTTCCCGTCCAACCTGAAGAAGCAGCTCGCGGGTGCCCCGATGCCCGCGCCCCGCAACATCCTGGCCGCCGCCGTCGAAGGTTCCCAGGTCGACTTCGAGACCGCGCTGACCATCGAGGCCCGCTACTTCACCGAGCTGGTCACCGGCCAGGTCGCGAAGAACATGATCCAGGCGTTCTTCTTCGACCTCCAGGCCGTCAACTCCGGTGCCAGTCGCCCCAAGGGGATCGAGGAGCGCCAGGTCGACAAGGTCGCCGTCCTCGGCGCCGGGATGATGGGCGCGGGCATCGCGTACTCCTGTGCCCGCGCCGGCATCGAGGTCGTGCTCAAGGACGTCTCCACCGAGGCCGCGGCCAAGGGCAAGGCGTACAGCGAGAAGCTCCTCGACAAGGCGCTCTCCCGGGGCCGCACCACCGAGGCCAGGCGTGACGAGCTGCTGGCCCGGATCACCCCTACCGGCGACCCGGCCGACCTGGCGGGCTGCGACGCCGTCATCGAGGCCGTATTCGAGGACACCGCGCTCAAGCACAAGGTGTTCCAGGAGATCCAGGACATCATCGAGCCGGACGCCCTGCTCTGCTCCAACACCTCGACCCTGCCCATCACCGTCCTGGCCGAAGGCGTCTCGCGCCCGGCCGACTTCATCGGACTGCACTTCTTCTCGCCCGTGGACAAGATGCCGCTGGTCGAGATCATCAAGGGCGAGCAGACCGGCGACGAAGCCCTGGCCCGAGCCTTCGACCTGGTCCGCCGGATCAAGAAGACCCCGATCGTCGTCAACGACTCGCGCGGATTCTTCACCTCGCGCGTCATCGGCCAGTTCATCAACGAGGGTGTCGCCATGGTCGGCGAGGGCGTCGAACCGGCGTCCATCGAGCAGGCCGCGGCACAGTCCGGCTATCCGGCCAAGGTGCTCTCCCTGATGGACGAGCTGACCCTCACCCTGCCCCGCAAGATCCGCAACGAGACCCGGCGGGCCGTCGAGGAGGCCGGCGGCACCTGGGCCGGACACCCGTCGGACGCGGTCATCGACCGGATGGTCGACGAGTTCGGCCGGCCGGGACGCAGCGGTGGCGCCGGCTTCTACGAGTACGACGAGAACGGCAGGCGGACCCGTCTGTGGCCCGGACTGCGGGAGCACTTCGCCAAGCCCGACACCGACATCCCCTTCATCGACATGAAGGAGCGGATGCTGTTCTCCGAGGCCCTGGACAGCGTCCGCTGCCTTGAGGAGAACGTCCTCGTCTCCGTGGCCGACGCCAACATCGGCTCCATCATGGGCATCGGCTTCCCGCCGTGGACCGGCGGCGTGCTCCAGTACATCAACGGCTACGAGGACGGCCTGCCCGGCTTCGTCGCCCGCGCCCGGGAGCTCGCGGAGCGGTACGGCGACCGCTTCCTGCCGCCCGCGCTGCTCGTCGAGAAGGCCGGGAAGGGCGAGACCTTCCACGACTGACACCCCACCCCGCGGGCCGCGTTCACTCCGCCGTGAACGCGCCCCGCAGCTCCTCCTTCAACGACCGCTGGAACGCGGTCACCAGCGCCTGCAGCACCATCGGCTGCATATGGGCCGACAGCGACTTCATCGCCGCCACGTGCTCGGGGTCCGACTCCCGCTCCCGGTACGGACCCCACACCTCGTCCCGGAACAGCCGGGTCAGCTCCTGCGCGGCGGACCGGGAGTGCCCCAGCAGCACCGTCCGGGCGGCCAGGATCGTCTCGTGCGCGATCGGCACGCCGAGCAGCTCGACCCCGAGCCGCAGCAGCCCCGGGTCCACCCGGTAGCTGCCGTCGACCGGCTCCGCGCGCTCCAGCACCCCCATCGCGGCCAGCCGCGCGATGTCCTGCTCGGTCAGTGCCCGGCCGGCCCGCCGCTCCAGCTCCGCCCGCGTCGCGTCCTCCGCCGAGTCCGGTGCCCAGGACGCCACCAGGGCCCGGTGGATCGCCAGGTCGTGCGCGCTCAGATCCGGCGGCAGCTGCTCCAGATAGCGTTCGATCGCGGCCAGCGTCATGCCCTGGTGCTGGAGCTCCTCGATGAGCGCCAGCCGGGACAGGTGGTCGTGCCCGTAGTGCCCGACGCGCCGTGGCCCGATCACCGGGGGCGGCAGCAGACCCCGGGTGCTGTAGAAACGCACGGTGCGCACCGTGACACCGGCGCGCGCCGCCAGCTCGTCGACGGTGAGCGTCGGCTCCTCGGTCCCGGTCGCCATCTCTGCTCCTCGTGTCCGGCCCTGAGGGGTGAGCCGCTGTACGCGTGATCCACCCCGGTGCAACAGTATTGCTGTCTCACCAATGATGTGAAAGTGCCTGACTGTCAGAGGCGGCACCTAACCTGATCCCATGTCCGGGATCAGGTACGTACAGGGGGACGCGACGGCGCCCCACGGCAAGGGCGTCAAGCTGATCGTCCACGTCTGCAACGACCTCGGCGGCTGGGGCAAGGGATTCGTCCTGGCGCTCTCGCGCCGCTGGCCCGAGCCCGAAGCGGCCTACCGCCGGTGGCACCGGGAGCGCGCGGGCAACGACTTCGGCCTCGGCGCGGTGCAGTTCGTACAGGTGGGCCCGTACGTCTGGGTGGCGAACATGGTGGGCCAGCGGGGGATGCGCACGGGCAGCAAAGGGGTCCCGGTGCGTTACGAGGCGATCGACACGGCGCTGGGCGCGGTGGCCGAGCGGGCCCAGGAGCTGGGGGCCTCGGTCCACATGCCGCGGATCGGCTGCGGCCTGGCGGGCGGGAAGTGGTCCCGGATCGAGCCCCTGGTCGAGGAGCGGCTGACCGGCCGGGACATACCGGTGACGGTGTACGACTTCGGCTGGAAGTTTGTCCCGGCCTCGGGCCCCCGGGGGCCTCGGCCTGCGGAAACCTGTCGGGCACCCGGATAATCTGACCCCGGTCGACGGGGCGGCAGGAGATGGGGTGGGTCCGGTGGCGGATGCCGAGACGGGGCGCGGAGAGCGCGGGCGTCCCGACATCGTCGCACCGCGCGACCCGGTGGACGCCTCCCTGCTGACCCTGCTCGGCCTCGGACCGGACGAGGACGCGGTCTACCGCCTGCTGGTGGACCGTCCCGACAGTGAACCGGAGGCGCTGACGGGCCCGTTGAGCGGCCCGGCGGTGGCGCGTGTCCTCGACTCGCTCGTCGATCGCGGGCTCGCCAGCTGGGCATGGGCCATCGCACCGTCCAGCGGCGGTTGCACGCGCTGATGGACGACGTGGGTGCGGCGACCCCTTCCAGCTCGGCTGGTACGCCGCGCGCGCCGGATGGCTGCCCGACATCGCGGACAACTCGGCCGCCACGGACGGCTCCTGAGGCGTAATTGCGCCATGGCGCTTTCACGCCTGCGCCATCCCTTGTTCACACCACCCCCATGGCGAACGATCAGCACGTCAACGCCTGAGGCCCCGACGGCTCAGGCGCAGGTGTGTGATGGGGAGGTCCTGTGAGACGAACAAATGTGCTGCGGATGCTGGCGACCGGAGTGGTCGCCGCCGCTACCGGCGCGTCGCTGCTGGCCGCGCCGGCCTGGGCGGACGACACCGCCACGACGCGGACGACGGACCCGGTGGGCGTCGCCCCGGCCATGACGCAGGGCCTGGACAAGTCCGTCCGCGAGGGCACACCGGCCGAGGCGGCCCGAGCCCACATCAAGGCCCACGAGGACACCTACAAGGTCCCCGTCTCCGACCTGCAGACGGTGCGGACGACCAAGGACGGCAAGCAGTCCTCGGTGCGTTTCCAGCAGAAGCACGGCGGTGTCCCGGTCTTCGGCGCCGAGTACGCGGTGCAGACCCAGGCGGCCGACGGCGGCCAGCAGGTCACGTCCGCGACCGGCACCCTCTACACGGACCTCACGGTCTCCACCACGCCGAAGGTGAGCGAAGCCACCGCGAAGCAGCGGATGTTCACGCTCGACCGCGGACTGTCCGGCGTGCGGGGCGCGAAGACCGAGGCGCACGGCCTGTCCGTGCTGCCCGACGCCCGGGGCGGCAGGCTGGCCTGGCACTTCACGGTCACCGGCGGCAGGGCGAACGGCAGCCCGGTGCGCCAGGAGGTCTACGTCGACGCCCGCGTGGGCGGCATCGCGCTCTCGTACAACAACATCGACGCGGCCGACGCGTCGCCCGCGCAGGGGACGGGCGTACGCGTCGACGGTACCGAGGCGAAGCTGGACGTCAACAAGGAGACGGACGGCTCGTACACGCTCGTCGACTCCACGCGTGCCATGTACCCGCGGACCGGCGGCCAGATCCGCACCTACGACGCGCAGCGCAAGGAGTACACGCTCGTCGCGGGCGGTCCGGTCACCGACGACATTGCGCTGGGCACATCGGCGAGCGACCGCTTCGACGGCGTCAACACCTCCTCGGGCGCGGTCGACGCGCACCTGAACGCGGCGAAGGTGTACGAGTACTACAAGGACCGGATCGGCCGCGACGGCGTCGACGGCAAGGGCGGGACGATCTACTCCGTCGTCAACGTCGCCGCCAACGGCAAGGACTACGCCAACGCCTTCTGGGACGGCTCCAAGATGGTCTACGGCCACATGGACGGCGTGCCGCTGTCCGTGGGCCTGGACGTCGTCGGCCACGAGATGACGCACGGCGTCACCGAGCACTCCGCCGGGCTCGTCTACCTCAACCAGTCGGGCGCCCTCAACGAGGCGATATCCGACTACTTCGGCAACGCCATGGAGACCGCCGACAAGGGCGTCGCGATGAGCGACCCGACGTCCGGCCTCATCGGGGAGTACCTCTGCAACGGCACCAAGCCGCTGGAGGAATGCGCCCTGCGCGACCTGAACGACGGGCGCAACGCCCAGCAGGACTACCAGCCCATCACGCTCGACATCGACAACGGCGGAGTGCACTACAACTCCACCATCGTCGGCGGCGCGCTGTGGGACATGCGCAAGAACCTCGACAGCAAGCTCGCCGACCAGATCATCTACCGGTCCGCGCAGAACTACCTCACCCCGCTGTCCGGCTTCACCGACATGCGCAACGCGGTCACCCTCGCGGCCAAGTCCCTGCACGTCCCGAAGGCCGATCTCGCCGTCATCGCCAAGGCCTTCGGCGACCACGGCATCGAGGCCGGCTGGGAGAAGAAGGGCGGCACGCACGACGGCACCACCATCGGCGCCGACATCCTGCCCGCCTACGAGGTCTACAGCGGGGTCGACGAGCAGGCCGCCCAGATCGACGGCGACGTCTACGCGATCAGCCACGGCGACGCCATCGCCTGGGACCAGGGCAGCGCCGCCTTCGGCATCACGGTGGGCCGCTTCGGCAAGAAGCCGAAGCACGAACTGGCCCAGAAGGACGCCTATCTGCTCGACCCCTCCCTGGACGACGACCGCATCGTCTTCACCCGGATCACCGCCGACGGCATCGGCATCTACCGGGCCGGTGAGAAGGGCCAGGGCGCGATCAAGAAGCTGGTCGACCGCCCGGACGCGGACGAGACCGAGCCGGTCACCGACAACGGTGCACTCGCCTACATCAGCACCACCGCCGACGGCGAGCAGGACGTCATGCTCCGCAAGGCCGACGGCACCACGGTCAACGTGACCCCGGAGGCCGGCACCAAGGCCGCCCGCCTCACGATGAAGCACGGCCGGATCGCCTGGGCCGGGGTCGACGGCACCTACGTCACCGTCTACGACATCGCCAAGGGCACCACGCAGACCAAGCGGATCAGCGGATTCCTCTTCAACTACGTCTCGGACATCCAGATCACCTCGGAGCGGGTGTTCTGGCGTGAGACGGGTGGCTTCCTGATCCCGAGCACGACGTTCATGTCGGCGCCGCTCGACGACCTCTCCAAGGCCGCGAAGCTGCGCTACCCGTCGAGCACGTACGTCGCCCAGTTCTCGGTCAACGACGAGTACTTCGCCTACTCCACGTACGACTTCTGGGGCGCGCTCGGCTCCTGGAGCGGACCCGGCAAGGTGAAGGTCTCCAAGATCGCCGACGTGGTCGCCGGTCTCGACGACTTCACCCGCGTCTCCTGCTCCTCCGGCGCCCAGCTGGCTCCGTCGCTCGGTGACGGCCAGCGCGTCGCCTGGCTGGACACGACCGCAGCGGCCACCGACGTGGTGACCCGCGGCACGTTCGCCGGGACCTGCGAGTAGGACCCGGCCGGCAGGCCGCACCCCCGGCAGGGCGCCCACCGACTCAGGCGGGCGCCCTGCGCGCGTTGCTACCGGGGCACGGGACACAGGGGCACGGGATACAGGGATACGGGGTGAGTCACTCCGTATCGACTTCTATGGTGGGGTGGCAGCGGCGGAACGGGGGAGGGCCCATGACGGCACGGAGCACCGACGAGACACGGCTGGCCCTGGCGCTCCGCGCGACGCTGCCCTCCGACGCGTTGAGCGAGCAGATCCTGGACGCCGCGCGCGAGCAGTTCACGACCTTCGGGCTGCGCCGTTCCACCGTCGACGACGTCGCCAAGCGCGCCAGGGTCTCGCGGGTGACCGTGTACCGGCGGATCGGCAACAAGGACAGCCTCGTCTCCGCCTGTCTGCTGCGCGAGTACCGCCGCTTCGTCGTGGAGGTGGACGACGCGGTGGCCGCGCTGCCGACGACGGAGGACCGGCTCGTCGAGGGCTTCGCCGCGGTTCTCCGGCACATCCGCGAGCATCCGCTCATCGGTGGTCTGCTGAGGCTGGAGCCCGAGACGATGCTGCCGTTCCTGACCCTGGAGAGCGGACCGGCCCTTCTCGCCATCCGCGAGTACCTGGCCGACCGGCTGCGTGACGCCCGGCGCGCGGAGGGCCGGCCGGCGAGCGATCCGACTCCGGTCGCCGAACTGATGGTGCGGATCACCGTCTCCTTCCTCCTCAACCCCGTCAGCTGTTTCGAGCTGGACGACGACACCCAGGTGCGGGAGTTCGCCCGCCGCTATCTGGTGCCGCTGCTCGCTGCCGGGTAGAACCACCGGTGCGGCCGTCCGTCTCGTCGGGCAGGGGCTCCACCGGGCGGCTGCGGGCCCAGTGCGGTCCGAGGTCGTCGAGCCGCCAGCCGAAGGGGTACGAACGGGGCTGCGGGCGCGCGGGAAACCTGCGTGGCCGGGCCGGCAGCCGGCGGACACAGCGTGCGCGCAGGTGCAGAGCCGCCGACGCCGAGGCCCGCACCCACGGCGGCTGCGGCCGGAAGCCCAGCGCCGCCAGCAGCGGCTCGTCCAGCAGCGCGAGTGCGAATCTCGCCACCAGGGGGCGCAACGGACGCGGATACCAGCTCGCGATCACGCGGAACGTGGCGTTCGCGACCCGCCGGTTCGCCGGGTCGTACGCGAACATCCGCTCCTCGTAGGAGTCGAGGAGCCGCTCGAACCCCTCGTACGTGTCGGGCGCCCCCTCGATGCCCATCATCGCCGCCGTCTTCCGGCCCGCTTCCACCAGAGCCTGGACCTCCTGGGCGCACAGGGGACGCCAGCCGAACCGGTCGATCCAGCGCTTCGGCCCCACGACCGTGGTCGCGAGGACATAGCGGAAGTCGTCGTTCGGGATGTTGTACTTGCCGTGGATCCGGTTGAGATGACGCGCGGCAGCCCGCCCGCGCTCCGAGTCGAAGCCGTCGGCGGCCATTTCGTACCCGATCAGCACCGTGTCGTCGTACCGTTTCTGCCCGGCCCGTTCGAACTCCTGGGTCCGGTCGAGGAGCACGGAGATCCGGGGGACGCCGTAGTCCCGGAGGAAGGCGACGCTCACCCCCTGCCGGTAGTCCCAGGGGAACTCGTACTGGGAGATCAGCCGAAGGATCTCGGCGTAGTCGTGTGCCGGATCCATCCGGCGTATCTCGTGCAGGCGGCTGTATCGGCCCATGGTGCGCCCTCCTGTCCGTGTACCGACTCCCTGCGGGGCCGCTCCTGCGGGTTGTCGCTGTATGACGGACCAACTCACCTGCTGCACAAGGGAAGTGATGGACCGTCCGACCTGGGAGTCAAAGTTACAAATACTATCGACTTGTTTCACGAACCTCGTCAACACCGCCGACGGCAGGGCATGCGGCGGTGTGCCGCAGTGGGCCGGTGCGCATCACTCCCGAAGGGCTCGCATACTGGATCACGCAGAGGGCCGGGCGCCGAGCCGTATGCCCGCCGACCGTCGGGAGCACCGTGATGAGCAGCGAAGCAGCCGGAGACCGGAATCCCGCCCCGCCGCCGCCCGGCGGTGTGCTCTGGAGCCTCTCGGGCGACATCCGGGCCCTGCTGATGCTGCCCGCCGCGCTCACCCTCCAGGTCGCCCACCCGGCGGTCGGCGCCGGCGTCGACGAGCACTCCGTCTTCCGCACGGACCCCTGGGGACGCGGCGAGAGGTCCCTGCGCTCGCTCCAGCTCTGGGTGTACGGGGGCGAGGCGGCCGCCGAGGAGGGGCGCAGGCTGCGCCGACTGCACCGCACCATCCAGGGCACCGACACCCGAGGGCGTCGTTACCATGCGCTGTCGCCCGCCAACTACGCGTGGGTGCACGCCACGGGCTTCCCCGTCTACCAGCACGCCGCACGCTATCTCGTCCGGCCGCTCACCGCGGCCCAGGAGCGGGCGCTGTACCGGGAGTGGCTCCAGGTCGGCAGGATCCTCGGCATCCACGACCGGGACATGCCGCAGACGATCGAGGAGTTCTGGCCGTACTTCCGAAAGGTGCTCGCCGAGGAGATCGAGGCGACCGCGGTCGTCGAGGACCTGGTCGCCACCGATCGCCCCGTACCGCCGCCGGACCGCGGGCCGCTGCCGCTCAGGCTGCTGCTGAAGGCGCTGTGGCCGGTGGTGTTCCCGCCGTTGGCGCGGTTCCGGCGCTTCGTCACCATCGGGCTCATGCCGCCGGAGGCGCGGGAGGCCATCGGGCTGGAGTGGACGGACGAGCAGGAGCGCGCCCTGCGGCGGTTCTGCGGGGTGGTGCGGCGCGTGGTGCCGGTGCTCCCCGAGCGGCTGCGCTATCTGCCGTACGCGCGCCGGGCGCGGGCCGCCCATCGCGAGACCGTCCGGGGCGGGGGAGGGCTCAGGCGGACGCCCGGCGCACCAGCTCGGTCGGCGTGATCACCGACGTCCGATCGTCGCCCCCGGCCTCGTCGCCCAGTCGGCTCATCAGCATCCGCACCATCAACCGGCCCATTCCCTCCACATCCTGACGAACCGTCGTCAGCGGGGGTTCGGTGGCCTCCGCTATCGACACCATGTCGTCGAAGCCGACCAGGGCCACGTCGTCCGGCACACCGCGACCGCGCTCGCGCAGCACCCGCAGGGCACCCGAGGCCATCAGGTCGTTGGCGGCGAAGACCGCGTCCAGGCCGGGGCGGCGGTCGAGCAGTTCCGCCATCGCCCGCGCGCCGCCCTCGACGGTGAAGTCGCCGTCCACGAGCAGCGCCGGATCGCCGTCGGGCAGCACGTCGCGGTAGCCGTCGACCCGGTCCAGGGCCGAGGTCTGGTCGCGCGGTCCGGCGATGTGCGCGATCTGCCGCCGCCCCAGGGCGACGAGATGGCGTACGGCCTCGGCCGCGCCGCCGCGGTTGTCGCAGTCCACGTACGGGACGGCCGCTTCGGACGCGGCCCCCGGCCGTCCCGGCCTGCCGCCGTAGACCGTGGGTACCCGGAACCTGCGGATGATCGCGGGGAGTTCGTCGTCGGTGTGCAGCGAGAAGGCCAGTACGCCGTCCACATGGCCGCCGGCCAGATAGCGGGCGACCCGGTCGAAGTCCCCGCGGCCCTCCACCAGGAGCAGGACCAACTGGGAGTCGTGCAGGGTGAGTTCGCGGCTGATTCCGCGGATCTGCTGGGAGAAGAACGGATCGGAGAAGATCCGGAACTCCGGCTCGTCGATGATCACGGCGACCGCGCCGTTGCGCCGGGTGACCAGGGTCCGGGCGGCATGGTTCGGAACGTAGCCGAGCTCCTCGACCGCCTTGCGGACCTGGTCCACGAGCGGCTTGCGCACCCCCGCCCCGCCGTTCACCACCCGGGAGGCCGTCGCCCGGGAGACCCCGGCGCGGGCCGCCACGGCTTCCAGTGTGGGGCGGGCATCGCGAGCGGAATCGTGGGACGGACCGGGCAAGGGACGCTCCTCGTACACGCGGGATCGGGCCGGAAACGGCCGGGGCCGGCCGGACAGCACCGACGCCATCAGCCTAACCGGCACCGCCGGCCGGCCGCCGGGCACCACCGCCCCCACCAGGAGAGGGGGCGGTGCTGCCCGGACCCGGTCCGCGTGCCGGTCAGCGGTGTTCGTGCAGGGAGTTCGTCGCCGCGATCTTCTTCCAGGAGGCGGGCCGCGCGGGCTGCCCGGCGGCGTGCCGGGCGTGCGTCCCGGCCGCCGCCGGGGCCTCGGGCCGCGTCGGCCGGAACAGCCAGGTGTCGAAGAAGGCGGCGAGCGGCTTGCCCGAGACCCGCTCCGCGTAGGCGACGAAGTCGCTCACGCTCGCGTTCCCGTACGCGTGCTCGGCGGGCCAGCCCTTCAGCAGCGCGAAGAACGTCTCGTCGCCCAACTCGTTGCGCAGTGCCTGGAGCGCCAGCGCGCCCCGGTCGTAGACGGCCGCGTCGAACTGGTTGTCGGGGCCCGGATCGCCGGGCTTCACCTTCCAGAAGGCGTCGTCGGCCGGATGCAGTGCGTAGGTGTAGTCCGCCAGCTCCTGGGCGGTGCCCTCGCCCTCCTTCTCCGACCACAGCCACTGGCTGTAGCGGGCGAAGCCCTCGTTGACCCAGATGTCCTTCCAGCCCTTGAGGGACACACTGTCGCCGTACCACTGGTGCGCCAGCTCATGGACGACGACCGAGACGTTCGCACCGTTCGCGAACTGCTTCGGGCTGTAGAACGGCCTGGTCTGGGTCTCCAGCGCGAAGCCGCTCGTCACATTGGGGGCGTATCCGCCCAGCGCGTCGAAGGGGTACGGTCCGAAGACCTCCGTCAGCCACTCGGCGACCTCGGTGGTCCGCTCGATGCTGGCCCGCGCGGCCCCGTCGTTGGCGCCGAGGTCCTTGCTGTACGCGTTGACGACCGGCAGCCCGTCCGACGTGGTGTCCGTGGTGATGTCGAACTTCCCGACCGCCAGCGTCGTCAGATAGGTCGCCTGCGGCTTGCTCGAACGCCAGTTGAAGCGGGTCCAGCCGAGCTTCGAACTCTGCGACTGCAGTGTGCCGTTGCTGATCGCCTGGGTGCCGTCCGGGACGGACACGGAGATGTCGTACGTCGCCTTGTCGAGCGGGTGGTCGTTGCTGGGGAACCACCACGCGGCCGACTCCGGCTCCTGGGCGGCCACCGCGCCGTCCGGGGTGCGCACCCAGGACGTCCAGCCGTTGATCTTCACCTCGGAGGGCTTTCCGGCGTACCGCACGACCACCGAGACGGCCCTGCCCTTCGCCAGCGGGGCCGCCGGGGTGATCTCCAGCTCCTGCTCGCCGTTCTTCACATGGCCGGCCTTCTTGCCGTTCACCCGCACCTCGGAGACGTCCAGTCCGAAGTCCAGGTTGAAACGGGAGAGTTCCTGCGTGGTCGTGGCGAGGATCGTCGCCGTGCCCTCCAGCAGATCGGTCGAGGGCTGGTACTTCAGCCGCAGGTCGTAGTGGGAGACGTCGTAGCCGCCGTTGCCGCTGGCCGGGTAGTAGGGGTCGCCGATGCCCGGGGCGCCCACGGTGCCTTCGGCGGCCGAGGCCGGGATCGCCAGCAGCAGGGAGGCCGCGAGTGCGCTCGGGACGATGAGTCTGCGGTGCACGGAATGCTCCAAGTGGTCGGGGCGAATGATCTTTCGAACCGTCACGTCGACACTATTCAGCGACTGCCGCATCAGTCGTGTCCATGGCCACAGCTGTCACACGATCGCCATTCGGCCGCCACGGCGGCAGGTCGCATTTGCGCCATGTTCATGCCGTATGCGCCGCTGATCGCCCTCTGTCGCCGGGGAGTTGACCGGGGTACCTTCCGCCCATGCCGAATCGTGCGCGAGGCCCCCGTTCGAGTTACAGATCGCTGGTGGTGGCAGCTGTCGCCGCCCTGATGGCCGTCCTGCTCTCCCCGGCAGGCGCCCAGGGCGCGGGCGCCCGGGAGTCCGGGCCGCCGAAGAGCATGCCCATCTACTCGTACGGGAACGCCGTCCGGGAATCGGTCTGGGTCGACACCGGGCTGGACGGCGACGGGGACGGGCGCAGCGACCGCGTCGCCGCCGACATCGTGAGGCCGCGCGAACCCGCCCGGCAGGGCCGGAAGATCCCCGTGATCATGGACGCCAGCCCGTACTACTCCTGCTGCGGGCGCGGCAACGAGAGCCAGCTCAAGACCTACGACGACAACGGCCGGCCCGTCCAGTTCCCGCTCCACTACGACAACTACTTCGTGCCGCGCGGCTACGCCTTCGTCGCCGTCGATCTGGCCGGTACCAATCGCTCCGACGGCTGTGTCGATGTCGGAGGCCGCTCCGACGTACAGTCCGCCAAGGCCGTGATCGACTGGCTGAACGGCCGCGCCCGCGGCTACACCACCCGCACCGGCTCCACCCGTGCCACGGCCGGCTGGTCCAATGGCCGCACCGGAATGATCGGCAAGAGCTACGACGGCACCATCGCCAACGCGGTCGCGGCGACCGGCGTGCACGGGCTGCGGACCATCGTGCCGATCGGCGCCATCTCCTCCTGGTACGACTACTACTTCGCCCAGGGAGCACCCCTCTACGACAGCGGCCCCGAGTGGCTCTCCGACTATGTGGAGAGCCCCGAGGCGCGCGGACGCTGCGCCGCCGTCCAGCAGCAGCTCGTCGACGGGGCGCCGCGCACCGGAGACTGGTCGGAGCTGTGGAACGCGCGCGACTACGTGAAGGACGCCCGCAAGGTGCGCGCCAGTGTCTTCGCCGTCCACGGCATGCAGGACCTCAACGTCCGTACCAAGCACCTCGGCCAGTGGTGGGACGCGCTCGCGGACCGGGGCGTGGAGCGCAAGATCTGGCTCTCCCAGACCGGACACGTCGACCCGTTCGACTACCGGCGCGCCGCATGGGTCGACACGCTGCACCGCTGGTTCGACCACTACCTCCTCGGCTACGACAACGGCATCGACCGTGAACCGATGGCCGACATCGAGCGCCACCCCGACCAGTGGACCACCGACCGGGTCTGGCCGCCCCGCACCACCCACGCCACCACCGTGCGCCCCGGCGCCGGGAGCACGCCGGGCGTCGGCACCCTGTCCCTGAGGCCCGCCCGCCCCGGCGCCACCGAGTCGTTCACCGACGATCCGGCGCAGAGCGAGACGGACTGGGCCGCCGACCTGGACCGGACCACCGGCGCCAAGGCCGGATTCCGCACCGCGCCGCTCACCGCCGACCTCAGGCTCTCCGGATCCTCCGCGGTGACCGTCACCGCCACCCCGACCACCTCGACCGCCCATCTCTCCGCGGTCCTCGTGGACATCGGCCCCGACACCATCCGCGACTACGGCTCGTCCGGCGAGGGCATCACCACCCTCACCGGCCGGAGCTGCTGGGGTGCGAGCACGACCGGGGACAGCGCCTGCTTCAAGGAGACCAGGGCCCGGACCGCCACCGTCGACCGGACCGTGGTCAGCCGCGGCTGGGCCGACCTCGGTACGTACGCCTCCGCCGGAAAGGGCCGCCCGCTCACCCCGGGCCGGGCCGTCACCCTCACCATCGACCTGGCGGCCACCGATCACGTCGTCCCGGCCGGACACCGCCTCGCCCTGATCGTCGCGGGCACCGACCGGGACCTCATCGACCCGCCGGACTCCACGCCCACGCTCACCCTCGATCTGGCCCGCACGTCCGCGAAGCTGCCGTTCGTCGGCGGCACCGGCGCCTTCGTCCGCGCCACCGCGGGTTCCGCGTCCGCGACGGACACGTCCCGAACGGCCGAGGTCCAGGGTGTGACGCCGCCGCGCGCCGCCCATCGCGTCCCGGGAGCCAGCCGCTCGTAACGGCGCCCACGCCCACGTCGGGCCCCTCCCGCGAGGGGCCCGACGCGGTCAGCGGGCGGCCGGTTCCAGGGCATCCCGCGATGCCGGTTCCGTGAGCGTCCGGACCGGACGCTCACGGGCGGCGACCAGCAGGCCCGCGCCAAGGAGCGCGATCACCACCGTCCGGACGTGGCCCGGGAGGTGTCGCCGAAGTCTGCCGCTGAACCTCCGGAACGGGCGAGCCGGTACCGCTTGTTGGTCCCGTGAGGTGAGCGCTGCGTGTGGTACTGCCTACGGAGAGCGAAATAATTGCTTCCGTGAAAGGTGCCACTCGTGTCGCAGGACGAACAGAGAGCGGGCGGCCGGGGGGAACTGCCGGTGACGGCGGATCTTCCCGGCGACCCGGCCCGGAACCGGCACCCCACGACGGACCGGGTGGTGTTCGGCGTCACCGCCGTCCTCACCCTCGCCTTCGTGGTCTGGGGAGCCACCGCCACCGACTCGCTGGAGGACATCTCCACCTCCATGCTCAACGGGCTGATCCACAACGGCGGTTGGGCCTTCATGCTCGCCGCGACCGGCTTCGTGGTCTTCGCCCTCTGGCTCGCCATCAGCCGTTACGGCAAGATCTCCCTCGGCCAGGAGGGGGAGGAGCCCGAATTCCGGACCGTGTCCTGGGTCGCCATGATGTTCAGCGCCGGCATGGGCATCGGCCTGATGTTCTACGGGGTCAGCGAGCCGCTCGCCCACTTCACCAACCCGCCGCCCGGAACCCGCCCCGCGGACGCCGCCGAAGCGATGCAGACGGCGATGGCCACCACCCTGTTCCACTGGACGCTCCACCCCTGGGCGATCTACGCGGTGGTCGGCCTGGCCGTCGCGTACAGCACCTTCCGGCGTCGCAGGCGGCAGACGATCAGCGCCGTCTTCGAGCCGCTCATCGGATCCCGGCACGCCCACGGCGGCCTCGGCCGGCTGATCGACATCCTCGCCATCTTCGCGACCCTCTTCGGCTCCGCCGCGTCACTGGGGCTCGGCGCCCTCCAGATCGGCAGCGGCTTCCACGAACTGCACTGGAGGGAGGAGACCGGCACCGGACTCCTGGTCCTGATCATCGCCGTGCTGACCGTGGCCTTCATCGCCTCGGCGATCTCCGGTGTGGAGAAGGGCATCCAGTGGCTCTCCAACACCAACATGGTGCTCGCCCTGGCGCTCGCCGTCTTCGTCTTCGTCGCGGGGCCCACCATCATCGTGCTCGACCTGCTGCCCACGTCGATCGCCGCCTACTTCGGCAATCTGGCCCAGCTCGCCGGACGTACCGAAGCGACCGGCAAGGGCGACGTGGCCGAGTGGCTCGGCAACTGGACCGTCTTCTACTGGGCCTGGTGGATCTCCTGGACGCCCTTCGTCGGCATGTTCATCGCCCGGATCAGCCGCGGCCGCACGATCCGTCAGTTCATCGGCGGAGTCATCCTGGTGCCCAGCTCCGTCAGCCTGGTCTGGTTCGCGATCTTCGGCGGCACGGCGATCAAGCTGCAGGAGGCCGGCAAGCTCGGCCACGCCGTCACCCAGGAGGCGCAGCTCTTCGGAGTGCTCCAGCAGTTCCCGATCGCCACGGAGATGAGCCTCTTGGTGATGGTCCTGGTCGGCATCTTCTTCGTCTCGGGCGCCGACGCCGCCTCCATCGTGATGGGTACGCTCTCCCAGAAGGGCATCCTCGAACCGGCCAAGTGGGTCGTCGTCTTCTGGGGCGTGGTCACCGGCGCGGTGGCCGCGATCATGCTGCTCATCGGCAACGGCAAGGGCGACGCGCTCGCCGGACTCCAGAACCTCACGATCCTGGTCGCCGCGCCGTTCACCCTCGTCATGATCGGCATGTGCGTGGCGCTGATGCGGGACCTGCGCCAGGATCCGCTGATCGTACGGCGCGAATTCGGTGTGGAAGCGGTCGAATCCGCGGTCATCGAAGGGCATGCGAAGTACGCCGGGGACTTCGAGATCCGGATCGGTCCGGGCGGCAGCCGGATCACCACCGGACTCCACGAGGGCCACGACCCGGAACCGGGCACCTCCGGCCCGGCGAACCCTCCGGGCGACGGCTGAGAACGCCCCCGCCCGGCCGGAGTGCGACCGGCCGGGCCGCTCGGCCCCGGGCGCAGATTAGGATCGGCACCCTGATGACTGCCACTCTCGTCGCCAAGGACCTCGCCGCCGGACACGGCGACCGCACGCTCTTCGCCGGACTCGACCTCGTCGTCGCGCCCGGTGACGTGATCGGTCTCGTCGGAGTCAACGGCGCCGGAAAATCGTCCCTGCTCCGGCTCCTCGCCGGACTCGACTGCCCGGAGGAGGGCGAGCTGCGGCTCTCCCCGCCCACCGCCACTGTCGGACACCTCCCGCAGGAGCCGGAACGGCGCGCGGGGGAGACCGTGCGGGAGTTCCTGGCCCGCCGCACCGGCGTCGCCGAGGCCCAGGCCGCGATGGACACCGCGACGCAGGGTCTCGTCGACGGGGCGCCGGGCGCGGACGACGCGTACTCCGAGACACTGGAACGCTGGCTGGCCCTCGGCGGCGCGGACCTGGACGAGCGCGCCGAGGAGGTCGCGGCCGACCTCGGGCTGACCGTCGGCCTCGACCTGCCGATGACCGCGCTCTCCGGCGGTCAGGCCGCCCGCGCGGGCCTGGCCTCCCTCCTCCTGTCCCGCTACGACATCTTCCTGCTGGACGAGCCCACCAACGACCTCGACCTGGACGGCCTGGAGCGGCTGGAGCGCTATGTCTCGGGGCTCCGCGCGGGCACGGTGGTCATCAGCCACGACCGCGAATTCCTGATGCGCACGGTCACCAAGGTCCTCGAACTGGACCTGGCCCAGCAGCAGATCAACCTCTACGGCGGTGGATACGCGGCCTATCTGGAGGAGCGCGAACGCGCCCGCACGCACGCCCGCGAGGAGTTCGAGGAGTACGCCGACAAGCGCGCCGCCCTCGAAGGGCGCGCCCAGATGCAGCGCTCCTGGATGGACAAGGGCGTCAAGAACGCCCGCCGCAAGGCCACGGACTCCGACAAACTCGGCCGCAAGTTCCGCAGCGAGTCGAGCGAGAAGCAGGCCGCCAAGGCCCGGCAGACCCAGCGCATGATCGAACGGCTCGACGTCGTCGACGAACCGCGCAAGGAATGGGAACTGCGGATGGAGATCGCCGCCGCACCCCGCTCCGGCTCGGTCGTGGCCACGCTGCGCGAAGCGCAGGCCGTACGCGGCGACTTCGCCTTCGGCCCGGCATCGCTGCAGATCGACTGGGCGGACCGGGTCGCCATCACCGGCGCCAACGGAGCGGGCAAGTCCACCCTCCTCGCTGCGCTCCTCGGCCGCCTCCCGCTGGACTCCGGCCATGCGACGCTCGGCTCGGGCGTGGTGGTCGGCGAGGTCGACCAGGCCCGCAAGCTCTTCCACGGCTCGGAGTCGCTCCTGGAGGCGTTCTGCGCGGCCGTGCCCGACACCGAACCGGCCGAGGTGCGCACGCTGCTCGCCAAGTTCGGCCTGCGCGCCGACCATGTGATGCGCCCCGCCACGACGCTCTCCCCGGGGGAACGCACCCGGGCCGCGCTCGCCCTGCTCCAGGGCAGGGGCGTCAACCTCCTCGTGCTCGACGAGCCGACGAACCACCTCGATCTGCCCGCGATCGAGCAGCTGGAATCGGCGCTGGAGTCATACACGGGAACGCTGCTGCTGGTCACGCACGACCGGCGCATGCTGGAGGCGGTGCGCACGACACGACGGGTCGAGGTGGCGGCGGGGAGGGTGACGGAGGTCTGAGCTCCGCTCTGGTATTCCAAATGGGTCGCGCCTGGTCGGCCCCGTGCCTTCAGTTGCAGGTCATTTGCGGCCAATCGCCCATACGTCTCGGTGGCGTCGGCATTTGGTATGCCAAGTGTTAGTGTCGGTTCAGCCAAGCGCCGCCGTCCGGCCGGACCGGCCCTGACACGCATCCGCAGGAGGCCCCGTGCGAACCCGCTGGCGCGCCACCCACATCCTCGCCCACCGCGACGGCGGCCACGCGCTGCTGCGCGACGGCGAGATCGTGTGGGACGGAGACACGATCGCGTACGTCGGCACGGGGTACGACGGCCCGGTGGACGTGGAGCTGGACCTCGGCGAGACGCTGGTGATGCCCGGACTCATCGACCTGGACGCCCTCACCGACATCGACCATCTCGTGCTGGACTCCTGGGCGCCGCCGGAGACCGGCGGCGGACTCCTCTGGTCACGGGAGTACTTCACCGACCGGCGGCATGACGTCTTCACGCCGGCGGAGCGGGCCACCGTCCGCGAGTACGCGCTCGTCCAGCTCGCGCTGCACGGCATCACCACCTACATGCCCATCGCCTCGGAGGTCCACAGCGCCTGGGCCGAGCCGTACGACGAACTGGTCGGCATGGCGGAGACCTCCCGGCGGATCGGCCTGCGGGGCTATCTGGGGCCCGCCTACCGGTCCGGTGTCAATGTGACGCTGCCCGACGCCGGCCGCGGCGTCGAGTTCGACGAGGACCGCGGCCGCGACGGGCTCCGGGACGCCGTGCGCTTCCTCGACCACGCGGCCGGACTGGCCGACCCGCTGGTCAACGGCGTACTGCTGCCGTGCCGCATCGAGACGCTCACCGAAGAGCTCATGCGGGAGACCGCCGCTGTCGCGCGGCGGCGCGACGTGCTCGTACGGCTCCACTGTCTTCAGGGCATGCACGAACGCGACCTCGTGCGGCACCTGCACGGCACCACCCCCTTGCGCCTGCTCGAACGCACCGGGCTGCTGGACACCCGGCTCCTCGTTCCGCACGGCATCGTGATCGACCGGCACCCCGGTGTGCACGGCGAGGACCGCGGCGACCTGGCGACGCTCGCGGCGGCGGGCGTCTCGGTCATCCACTGTCCGCAGACCTCTCTGCGCTACGGCCAGGTACTGCACTCCTTCGACGCGTACCGGCGGGCGGGCGTCAACCTCTGCCTGGGCACCGACTCCTTCCCGCCGGACCTGATCCGGGGCATGGACCTCGGCGTCCACCTCGCGAAGGTCGTCGACGGGCGCGCGGACGCGGCGCCCGCCGAGCGCTACGTCGAGGCGGCCACGCTCGGGGGCGCCCGTGCGCTGGGCCGCACCGACCTCGGACGGCTGGAGCCGGGTGCCCAGGCCGACCTGGTCGCGTTCCGGCTGGACGACATCCGCGACGGCGTCCAGGACGACCCCGTCCGCACCTTCCTGCTGAACGGCACCGCCCGGCAGGCCACCCACTCCGTCGTGGCGGGGCGCCCGGTCATGACCGACGGCCGGATCCCCGGCATCGACCCGGTCGACCTGCGCCGACGTGCCCAGGGCCTGTTCGAGCGGATGCGCGCGGCGTACAGCGAGCGCGATCTGCTGCGGCGCGGCACCGGTGAGTTGTTCCCGCCGACGTTCCCGCCGTTCGAGGCGACGCGTCCATGACCGGGTGCGGCACGTCCCATGTCGAGCACGCCGAGCGCACGATCCGCTCCCGCATCCTCGACGGCGCGTACCCGCCCGGCTCCCGCCTGCGCGAACGCGAACTGTCCGAAGCCCTGGGCGTATCGCGCATCCCCGTCCGCGAAGCCCTCACCCGGCTGACGGGGGAGGGGCTCGTGGTGATATCGCCGAGGCGCGGCGCGTCCGTGCGCGCTCTCTCGCTCCGTGACGTGGCCGAACTCTTCGATCTCCGGCTGAGTCTGGAGGTGTTCGCCGCGCGCAGAGCCGCGGAGGCCTGCGCCGGCGGGCGCGGCGGCGAGCGGTTGCGGGAACTCATGGAGGCGGCCGAGGGCGCCACCCGGCGCGGCGACAACCACGAGATCCCCGCCGCCAACACCGCCCTGCACGCGGAGATCGTCGCGATGACCGGCAACCGGCTGCTCCAGGACGCCCTGCAGCCCTCGCTCGGCCTGGTGCAGTGGCTGTTCACCCTCACCGGCGGCCTCGATCCGCGCGTCCAGTGCGCCGAGCACCAGGACATCTGCGCCGCGATCCACGCCGGCAAGCCAGACCTGGCCGATGCCCTCGCCTACACGCACATCGAGAGGGGCCGCGGCCCCTCCCTGGCGGCCCTGGCCGAGGCGCTTCCGGCCGAGTGACCGACGGCGGCCGGACGACCGCCGTCGGACAACCGCGTACCGGCGCCCGAGACAAGGAGATCCACCACATGCTGATCACGAACGTCCGCCCCTGGGGCGGCGAGCCGTGCGACATCGAGATCGAGAACGGCGCGATAGCCGCGCTCACCCCGCACGATCCGAACCGTGCCGGGGCCGGTGACAGCGTGGCGGGACGGGGACGGCTCGCCCTGCCCTCCTTCTCCGACGTCCACTGCCACCTGGACTCCACCCGCATCGGGCTTCCCTTCCGCCCGCACACCGGCGCCCCCGGGGTCTGGGCCATGACCATGAACGACCGCGCCCACTGGCGCGAGGACGAATGGAGCGTCGCCGAGCGGGCCACGTACACCCTGGGCCGCATGATCGAGCGCGGCACCACCCGCGTCCGCAGCTACGCGCAGATCGACGCGGACTGCGGCCTTGAGCGGTTCGAGGGCGTGCTCGCCGCCAAGGAGACGCACGCCGACCGGTGCGAGGTCGAGATCATGGCCTTCCCGCAGGCCGGTCTGCTCAAGGAGAAGGGCGTGCCGGAGCTGATGGACCAGGCCCTGTCCGCGGGCGCGGCCGTCGTCGGCGGTATCGACCCCTGCACCCTGGACCGGGACCCGGTGCGCCACCTGGACATCATCTTCGACCTCGCCGAGCGCCACCGGGCACCGGTCGACATCCACCTCCACGAGCCCGGCCCGCTGGGTGTGTTCAGCGTCGACCTCATCCTGGAGCGGGTACGCGCCCTCGGCATGACCGGCCAGGTGACGCTCTCGCACGCCTACGACCTCGGCGGTGTCGACGAGGCGACGACCCGTCGGCTCATCGAGGAGTTCGCGGAGCTGGACATCGCGATGGCGACCGTCGCCCCCGCGCAGCACCGGGCCCTGCCGCTCGCCGACCTGACAGCCGCCGGTGTGCGGGTCGGCCTCGGCGAGGACGGCCAGCGCGACTTCTGGTCGCCCTACGGCAACGGGGACATGCTGGACCGCACCTGGCAGCTGGCCTTCACCAACCGCTACCGCGCCGACGAGCTGATCGAGCACTGCATGGCCGTCGCCGGCCGAGGCGGCGCCTCGATCCTGCACCCGGAGCTGCCGCGCCTGACGTCGGTGGCCGACCGGCCCGGCGTCTCGGTGGGCGACAGCGCAGACCTGCTGCTGGTCGAGGGCGAGACCGTGGCGTCCGCCGTGATGGACCGCGGCAACGACCGCACGGTGCTGCACGCCGGCCGCGTCGTCGCGGACGGCCTGGAGCTCGTCGGCTGACCTGAGGGCGGATACGCCGGAGCCCGTCCACCACGCGGTGGACGGGCTCCGGCGTCGCGGCCGTGGTGTTACGCGGCGGCCTTCGAGGCATCCGGCACGGTGCCGTCGTCCGCCACCAGGTGGCACGCCACCTGGCGCGGGGCCGGCTCCGGGCCGGCCCCACCGGGCAGCGTGCGCAGCACCGGCGACTTTGAACGGCACCGGTCGGTGGCCAGCGGGCACCGGGTGTGGAAGTGGCAGCCGGGCGGCGGGTCCAGCGGGCTGGGCAGATCGCCGCCGAGCACGATCCGGCGGCGGCCCCGCTGCTCGGCGGGGTCGGGCACCGGCGCCGCGGACAGCAGCGCCTGGGTGTACGGATGCCTGGGCGCCGCGAACAACTCGGCGGCCGGGGCCTGTTCGACGATCCGGCCCAGGTACATCACCGCGATGCGGTCCGCCAGATACTCCACCGCCGCCAGGTCGTGGGTGATGAAGAGGCAGCCGAAGCCCCGGTCGCGCTGCAGGTCCGCGAGCAGGTTGAGCACGGAGGCCTGTACGGACACATCGAGCGCTGAGGTCGGTTCGTCGGCCACCAGGAGCGCGGGATCGACCGACAGGGCACGGGCGATGGAGACGCGCTGGCGCTGACCGCCGGAGAGCTCATGGGGGTGGCGGTCCGCCAGTTCGGGCCGCAGACCGACCTGGGCGAGCAGCTCGTCCACCCGCCGCGCGGCCTCGGCCCGGTTCGCCATGCCGTGCAGCCGCAGTGGCTCGGCGATGATCCGGCGAATCGTCATCCGCGGGTTGAGCGAGGACGACGGATCCTGGAACACCAGATGGAAGTCCTTGCGCAAGGGCCTGAGCGCACGCGGCGCGAGCGTGGTGACGTCCGTGCCGTTGATCTCCACGCTGCCACCGGTCGGCCGGTCCAGGCGGACCACGCAGCGTCCCACGGTCGACTTGCCGCTGCCCGACTCCCCGACGAGGCCGACGACCTCACCGGGCAGAATCGTCAACGACACGCCGTCCACCGCCTTCACGGTGCCGCCGGCCCCGTCGAAGTGCCGCTTGAGGTCGCGCACGGCCAGCACCGGGGTGACGGTCCCCGCAGCGCCGGCGGGTGGGGTGGGGCTGGCGTTCATCGGACGGTTCCCTTGCTCGCATCGGGTCGGGACGGGTCTGCACCGGCCGCGTCGGCCGGGTGATGGCAGGCGATCAGATGAGTACCGGCGGCCCGCCGCAGCGGGGGACGGCTCGTCAGGCAGTCCGCGTCGGCCGATGTGCACCGAGGGGCGAAACCGCATCCCGCGGGCTGCTCGCGCAGATCGGGCACGAGCCCGGGGATCTCGTTGAGCCGCGCCCGGCCGCCCGCGCTCCGGCTGCCGGGACGCAGTACGGCACCGAGCAGGCCGCGGGTGTACGGGTGCTGCGGCGAGGCGAACAGTTCGTCCACCAAGGCCTGTTCGACCGGGCGGCCCGCGTACATCACCAGGACCCGGTCCGCGGTGTCCGCGACGACCCCGAGGTCGTGGGTGATCAGCACGATGGCCGTGCCGAGCCGGTCGCGCAGCGAGCGGAGCACGTCGAGGATGCCCGCCTGCACCGTCACGTCGAGCGCGGTCGTCGGCTCGTCCGCGATCAGGACCGCGGGGTCGCAGGCCACGGCGATTGCGATCATCACCCGCTGCCGCATACCGCCGGAGAGCTGGTGCGGATACTCGTCCACCCGCTTGCGGGGAGCCGGGATGCCGACGATGCCGAGCAGTTCGACGGCCCGCTCCTCGGCCTCGCTCCGGCTCAGCCCCTGATGCCGGCGCAGGACCTCGGTGATCTGCCGTCCGACGGTGAGCACCGGATTGAGCGAGGTCATCGGCTCCTGGAAGATCATCGAGAGCCGGCGGCCGCGCAGCGAGCGCAGCCGCTTCTCCGGGGCGCCGACCAGTTCCTGGCCGTCGAGGGTGATCGACCCGCCGATCCGGGCGGTGGGCGGCAGCAGCCCCATCACGGCCATCGAGGTGACGGACTTGCCGCACCCCGACTCGCCGACCACGGCCAGTACCTCGCCGGGAGCCAGGTCGTAGGAGACCCCGTCCACGGCATGCACGGTGCGTTCCGCGCCGTGGAAGGAGACGGTCAGATCGCGGACCCGGAGCACCGGCGCGGAGCCGTCGCGGGGGGCGGGCACGGTCGCGGTGGATGTGTCGACTTCGGTCACCGGGAACCTCCGCGGGGGTCGAGGATGTCGCGTACGCCGTCACCGAGCAGGTTGAACGCCAGAGTGGCGAGCACGATGACCAGGCCGGGGAAGACCGCCATCCAGGGCGCGTCCGCGATGAAGGGCTGGGCGCTGGACAGCATCACGCCGAGCGAGGGGGCGGGCGGCTGCACCCCGAGGCCGAGGAAGCTGAGCACCGCCTCGCCGATGATCGCGGACGGGATGCCGACGGTGGCCTGCACGATGAGCGTCGATGTCGCGTTCGGCAGGATGTGGCGGAAGAGGATCACGCCGTCCCCGGCGCCGTTGGCCGTCGCCGCGCCGACGTAGTCCAGGTGTTTGAGCCGCAGGGTCTCGGCGCGGGTGACACGGACGATCCCCGGGATCTGGGAGATGCCGATCGCGATGGTCGCGTTCTCCAGCGAGGGGCCCAGCACCGCGGCGAGCCCGACGGCCAGCACCAGGAACGGGAAGGCCAGCATGGTGTCGGTCAGCCGGGAGACCACCGTGTCGGCGAACCGGCCGTAGTAGCCGGCCACCAGCCCGAGCGGGACGGCGACGACGAAGGCCAGCAGTACCGCCAACACGCCGACCTGCATGGACGCGGTGACCCCCACCAGTACCCGGGACAGCTGGTCGCGGCCCAGGTCGTCGGTGCCGAGCCAGTGCGACCAGCTGGGTTCGGCCAGCGCGGAGCCGAAGTCCGGCCGCGCCGGGTCGTACGGGGCCAGCAGCGAGGCGAAGAGCGCGACGAGCACGAACACCGCGGCGAGCACCGCACCGACCAGCGCCAGCCGGTTGCGGCGCAGCCGGCGCAGGGCGGTGACCAGCCGCGCGGCGCGGCCCGAGGAGGGCCGTGGAGCGGGGGCGACGGCCGCGCGCGGTGCCGGGGACGGGGCGAGGGTCATCGGGAACCTCCGAGCCGGATGCGCGGGTCGACCACGGAGTACAGGAAGTCGACGAGCAGATTGATCAGGATGTAGGCGGCCGAGGTGAACAGCACCACGCCCTGGACCATCGCGTAGTCGCGGGTGAAGACCGCGTCGATGGTGAGCTTGCCGAAGCCCGGCAGGACGAAGACCTGTTCGGTGACGACGGCGCCGGATATCAGATGGCCCAGTTGCAGGCCCAGCACGGTGATCACGGTGACGAGCGAGTTGCGCAGCCCGTGCCGCCCGATCACGGCAGCCGGGGCCAGCCCCTTGGCGCGTGCGGTGCGCACGTAGTCGGAGGACATCGCGTCGATCATCGCCGCCCTGGTCTGGCGCATCACCACCGCGGCGAGGCCGGAGCCCAGCACCACGGCGGGCAGCACCAGGCGCCGCAGGTTCTCCAGCGGATCGGCGCTGAACGGCACGAACCCGGAGGCCGCGAACACGGGCATGGCGATGGCGAAGACCAGCACCAGCACGATGCCGAGCCAGAAGGAGGGCACCGACATGCCGAGCAGGGCGATGCCGTTGGCCAGCCACTCCTCCGGCTTGCCGCGCCGGACGGCCGCCAGCACACCGGCGCCGATGCCGACGACCACGGCCATCAGCAGGGACAGCGCGGCCAGTTCGAGGGTGATCGGCAGCGCCTGGGTGATCGAGTCCAGCACGGGGAGCCCGGTACGGGCCGAGGTGCCGAAGTCGCCGGTGGCCGCGTTGCTGACGTAACGCCAGTACTGGACCGCGATGTTGTCGTTGAGCCCGTACTCCTCCCGGATCGCGGCCAGGACCTCCGGGGAGGTCTGCTCGCCGGCGAGGGCCTGGGCGGTGTCGCCGGGCATCGCGCGGACCCCGAAGAACACGGTGATGCTCACCAGCACCATGGTCACCAACGACATGCCGATCCGGCGGCTCACGTACGACGTGAGCAGTCTGCGCAGGAGTTTCACCGGCTCCCCTTCGTGTAGCCGGCTTCCTTGACCTTGATCAGGCCGTCACCGGAGAGCTTGATCCCGCTCACGTCCTGCGAGGCGGAGACGTAGTTGATGTTCCGGTAGAGGTAGATGACGCCGTGCTGCTTGTTGATCGCGGCGGTGAGCCTGCGGTAGATCTCGCGGCGTTCGGCGACGTCCGAGGTGCTGCGGCCCTCGACGATCAGCCGGTCGATCGTCGGGTCCGAGAGCTTGCCCTGGTTGTTGCTGCCCTTGGTGCCGACCAGGCTGTCGATGTTGCCCGCCGGATCCGGCTGCCCGCCCCAGCCGCCCGTCCGCGCCTCGAAGTCGCCCGCGAGGGTGCGGGTGAGCCCGGTGGCGAACTCGGTGGGCCGCAGCCGGACCTCGAAGCCGGCGTCGGCCGCCATGGCCTGCACGACCTGCCCGAGGCGGCTGTCGTCCGGAGTCGTGTTGATCATCAGCTCCAGCGGCACCGGAGTCTTCACCCCGGCCTCCTTCAGCAGCCGCTCGGCCTTGGCCACGTCCCGCCTCGGGCAGGTGAGGGGGGTGCTGAGCGGAGTTCCCGGGGGAACGGGGCCGCAGGCCGGTTTGTACATGCCCTGGAAGACCAGCTTGTTGATCAGCTCACGGTCCAGGGAGAGGTCGAACGCCTCCCGCACCCGCACATCGCGCCCGAAGGGGCTGTCGACGGGGCTGGGGTCCTTGTCGATGCCGTGCGAGTTGCCGACGTTCAGGGTGAGCGCCATGTAGCCGAGCGACGGGGTGTTGAGGAGCTGGAGGCCCTTCTCGCCGATGGAGTTGCGTACCTCGACCGGTCCCATCTGGTCGCCGATCTGGACGTCACCGGATCGGATGTTGGCCATCCGGATGTTGCCGTCGGTGATCGTCTTGTAGATGACATGGTCCAGGTGGACCTTGTCCGCGTCGTAGTACAGCGGGTCCTTCGCCAGCTCGATCCGGTCGCCGACGACCCGCTTGACGTACCGGAACGGGCCGACGCACGACGGATGGGTGGCGAATTTCCTGCCGTACGTCCTGAGCGCCTCGGGAGACATGATCAGCCCGGCCGTGTTGGCCAGCCGGCCCAGGAGCGGGACATCGGGATGACTCAGTGAGAGCCGCACGGTGTAGGGACCGATCGCCGTGACCTTCTTTACGGAGTCGATCTCGGACGCCCGCCCGGATCCCCGCAGATGCAGGTGCCGGTCGAGCGAGGTCTTCACCGCCTTCGCGTCCAGACGGGCGCCGTCGCTGAAGGTGGCGTCCTTGCGGACATCGAAGGTGAAGGTCCTGCCGCCGTCGGTGATCTTCGGCATCGAGGCGGCGAGCTGCGGTACGAACTTGTTGTCCTGGTCCACGTCGTAGAGCTGTTCGCACATGGACGTGAACACGGTGCGGGCGACCAGGGTGGACGTCAGGCTCGGGTCCAGCATGTCGGGATCGGACTTCAGCCCGATTGTGACCGTGCCGCCGTCGCGAACGGGACGCAGGTCGGTGAGCCGCGCTCGGGCGGTGGTCTCTTTGCCGGGGGGAGAGAGCGAGCTGCACGCGGTGGTGATCACCAACAGAGCGGCCACCGAGAGAGTGGCCGGAATTCGACGCACGGGAACAGCCTCCTTCGGGACGGCAGGACGGCAGGGCGGCAGAACGGCAGGGCGGCCGGATGGCCGGACGACTGCCGGTGCGGGTGCACGTTGAGGCGCAACGGTATACCAGTAGGCTTGTTCGTCAATCGGAATACGGCGTGCCGTTTGCTGTACCGCAAGGAAACATGCTGGATATAAGGGGCAAGGTGCCCTATGTGGCACTGGGGTGCGTGTTCACCTGAGGCCGATTTGGTATACCGATATGGGAAAGTCTTGGTGAATGCGGCGAAGGACCGGTGTCCGCGGGGTAGTTGTGCCGCCACCGCTGAGGGCTGGACCCGGGTGTGCCGACGATCGGTTCCGGACGCCTCGGAGCATCACGAGGGGGGCCGGTGTCGCGCGGGGGCGGGGCGCCGCACAAGGGGCGCCGGCGCGGCGGCGTGGAATGGGGCACCCGTGGCGCGAGGCGGATGCCGGTGCCGCGAAGGGGATGCCGGTTCGCGGTCCGGCCCGGTGTCCCCCGGGGCCGGGGCCGGGGCCGGGGCACGGTCACCCGTCCCGCGAGGGGGAGGGCGGGGAGGGGGCCGTCGCGGGCACACCCCTCCCCGCCCGGTCCTGCTACCGCTTCCTGCCGCCCTGATTCGGGTCCGTGAGCCCGGCCCGCCGCAGGGCGTCCGCCATCGCGCTGTTCACCGGAGCCGGGGCCGGAGCCTGACGGGCGGAGCCGCCACCGCCACCGCGCCGGTCGCGGTCCTGGCCGCCCTGCCCCTGACGCTGCCGCGGTGGCCGGCCGCCCTGGCCGCCGCGCTCACCCCGCTCGCGTCCCGGAGTGCCGCCCTGGGGCCCCGTACCGGCCGGCGCCGCCTCGTCGTCCAGCCGCAGCGTCAACGAGATCCGCTTCCGCGGGACGTCGACATCCATGACCTTGACCTTCACGATGTCGCCCGGCTTCACGACGTCCCTCGGGTCCTTCACGAACGTCCGCGACATCGCCGACACATGCACCAGGCCGTCCTGGTGCACACCGATGTCCACGAACGCGCCGAACGCCGCGACATTGGTGACGACCCCCTCCAGCACCATTCCGGACGCCAGATCGCCGATCTTCTCGACGCCCTCCTTGAAGGTGGCCGTCTTGAACGCGGGCCGCGGGTCGCGCCCCGGCTTCTCCAGCTCCTTCAGGATGTCGGTGACCGTCGGCAGACCGAACTTCTCGTCCACGAAGTCGTCGGCGCGCAGCGACCGCAGCACCCCCGTGTTGCCGATCAGCGAGGCGACCTCGCCGCCGGTCCGCTTCACCATCGCCCGCACCACCGGATACGCCTCCGGGTGCACGCTCGACGCGTCCAGCGGATCGTCGCCCCGGATGCGCAGGAAGCCCGCGCACTGCTCGTACGCCTTCGGGCCCAGCCGCGCCACATCCTTGAGCGCCTTGCGTGACCGGAACGGCCCGTTCGCATCACGGTGCGCGACAATGTTCTCGGCGAGCCCCGAGCCGATCCCCGAGACCCGTGAAAGCAGCGGCGCGGAAGCGGTGTTGACGTCGACACCGACACCGTTCACACAGTCCTCGACGACCGCGTCCAGCGAGCGCGACAGCTTCACCTCGGACAGGTCGTGCTGGTACTGGCCGACCCCGATCGACTTCGGGTCGATCTTCACCAGCTCGGCGAGGGGGTCCTGCAGCCGCCGCGCGATGGAGACGGCTCCGCGCAACGACACGTCCATGTCGGGGAGTTCCTGCGAGGCGAAGGCCGACGCCGAGTACACGGACGCGCCCGCCTCGGACACCATCACCTTGGTGAGCTTCAACTCGGGGTGCTTGTCGATGAGTTCACCGGCGAGCTTGTCGGTCTCGCGGGAGGCCGTGCCGTTGCCGATCGCGATCAGGTCGACGTCGTGGGCCTTCGCCAGCCGCTCCAGCGTGGCCAGCGACTGGTCCCACTTGTTCGCCGGGACGTGCGGGTGGATGACATCCGTCGCGACGACCTTGCCGGTCGCGTCGACGACGGCGACCTTCACACCCGTACGGAAACCGGGGTCGAGCCCGAGCGTGGCCCGGGTCCCGGCCGGGGCGGCGAGGAGCAGATCGCGCAGGTTCGACGCGAAGACGCGTACCGCCTCGTCCTCCGCCGCGGTGCGCAGCCGCAGCCGCAGATCGATGCCGAGGTGCACCAGGATCCGGGTCCGCCAGGCCCAGCGCACGGTGTCGCCGAGCCACTTGTCGCCGGGGCGGCCGCGGTCGGCCACACCGAAGCGCCGGGCGACCATGTTCTCGTACGTCGAGGGGCCGGGCGTCTCGGAGGGCTCCTCCGGCTCCAGGACCAGATCGAGCACGTCCTCCTTCTCGCCCCGCAGCAGCGCGAGCACCCGGTGCGAGGGCAGTGCGGTGAACGGCTCGGCGAAGTCGAAGTAGTCGGCGAACTTCGCGCCCGCCTCCTCCTTGCCGTCCCGCACCTTGGCGGCCAGCCGCCCGCGCGACCACATGCGCTCACGCAGCTCACCGATCAGATCGGCGTCCTCGGAGAACCGCTCGGTGAGGACGGCACGGGCCCCCTCCAGTGCCGCCGCACCGTCCGCGACACCCTTGTCGGCGTCGACGAAGGCGGCGGCAGCGGCGAGCGGCTCGACCGACGGGTCGCCGAGCAGGTTGTCGGCGAGCGGTTCGAGCCCGGCCTCCCGGGCGATCTGCGCCTTGGTGCGCCGCTTGGGCTTGAACGGCAGATAGATGTCCTCAAGACGCGCCTTGGTGTCGGCGGCCCGGATTTGCGCCTCCAGCGCCTCGTCCAGCTTGCCCTGCTCGCGCACCGAGTCGAGGATCGCCGTCCGACGGTCCTCCAGCTCCCGCAGATACCGCAGCCGCTCCTCCAACGTGCGCAGCTGCGCGTCGTCGAGCATCTCGGTCGCTTCCTTGCGGTAGCGCGCGATGAACGGCACGGTCGACCCGCCGTCGAGCAGCTCGACGGCCGCCTTCACCTGCCGTTCGCGTACGCCGAGCTCCTCGGCGATCCTGCCTTCGATGGACGTCGTCACGGTTCTACCGACTCGCCTTCTCGTACTGGCTCTACTGGCTGTGCATGCCGGGGCAGGGCCCCTTCGCCTGCATTGTGCCGGGGGGGGGGGGGGAGGGGGGGCCCAGGGAGGGGGGGGAGGGGGAGGGGGGAGGGGGGGGGGGACCGGCGGTTCCGCGGGGGCCTCTTGGGGGGGGGGGGTGTCGGGCCGTGGGCCCCGGTCGTGCGTCGCGCCCCGGCCTCGCGCCCCGGCCTCGGCCTCGGTCCTTTGGACGGGCGCGCGATGGCATCCTGGACCTCGGGGCGGAGAAAGGGAGGACTGCGCAATGGCGATCAGTACGGCACGGACGCCGGCCCGGCCCATGCGTGCCGACGCGCGCCGGAATTACGACCGGCTGCTGAACGAGGCCCGGACCGCCTTCGCGGAGCACGGCACCGACGCGTCCCTGGAGGACATCGCGCGGCGCGCGGGCGTGGGGATCGGCACGCTGTACCGGCACTTCCCGAACCGGCACGCGCTGATGAACGCGGTCTTCCAGGAGGCCCTGACGTCCCTGATCACCCGTTCCCGTGAACTCGCGGGGGCGGCGCAGCCGTGCCGGGGCCTGGTGGAGTGGCTGGGCGCGATCATCACCCATGCGGGTGAGTATCGCGGACTCGCCCAGGCGCTCATGTCGACGTCACGGGACGAGACTTCGGCCCTGTCGCAGTGCAATGTGCCGCTGCGCGAGGCGGGGGCGGTACTGCTGGCGCGGGCGCAGGCGAGCGGGGCGGTGCGGCCGGATGTGTCGATCGACGACCTGATGCAGCTGACCAATGCCATCGCGCTGGCCGCCGAACAGTCGCCGGACGACCCGGAGTTGGCGGGTCGGTTGCTGATGCTGACCTTGCAGGGGCTGAAGGGGGCGCATGCGGAGGCGGGTTGAGGGGTGGGGGGTCGGGGGCGGGGGCAGGCCTCGTGGTCCGCTGCGCGGGGCCTGTTCCCCTGCCCGCCCCTTCCCGTAACCGGGGCTCCGCCCCGGACCCCGCGCCTCAAACGCCGGCGGGGCTGGATATTCGCCCCCGGGCGACCCGAGGAGACGGGCCCGGCAGGGCTGGGTTTTCGACGCCCGCGACCTGAGGAGACCGGCCCGGAACGGCTGGGATTTCGACCCCCGCGACCCGAGGAGACCGGCCCGGAACGGCTGGGTTTTCGACGCCCGCGACCTGAGGAGACCGGCCCGGAACGGCTGGGATTTCGACCCCCGCGACCCGAGGAGGCCGGCCCGGCAAGGCTGGGCTCTCGCCCCCTGCGATTCGAGGAGGCCGGCCCGGCAAGGCTGCGATCTCGCCCCCCGCAACCCGAGGAGACGAGCCCGGCAGAGCCGGATCTTCGCCCCCACCGAGGCCGGGTTCTATCGGCGGCGCAGGTCCGCGACCCTCGCGCGGTCTCCCGCGCCCTGGCCCGACTCCGTCAAGGAGGCCGCGCTCCGCAGTTGCTGCGGGCCCTGGCCTCCGGGGCCGCCGTGTGTCGTACGACGCTGTCCGGGCACTGGCATGTCGCGGCGGCCCTGCCGGCCGTGCGGGAGGGGCTCGGCCGCCGTGGGGCCGCTGCCCGAGCCGGCCACCGCGATCTGCACCCCCTGGTCCGCCAGGGCCTGCAGTTCGGTGGCGGCGCGGTCGTCGTGGCCGGGCGGCTCGTCCGTCACCAGGCGGGTGATGAGATCCGTCGGCACCGTCTGGAACATGGTGTCGGAGCCGAGCTTGGTGTGGTCCGCCAGGACCACCACCTCCGCGGCCGCCTGCACCAGTGCCCGGTCCACGCTCGCGGAGAGCATGTTGGACGTGGAGAGGCCGCGCTCCGCGGTGAGCCCGCTCCCGGAGAGGAACGCGCGCGAGACCCGCAGCCCCTGGAGGGACTGCTCGGCACCGCTGCCCACCAGGGCGTAGTTGGAACCGCGCAGCGTGCCGCCGGTCATCACCACCTCCACCCGGTTGGCATGGGCCAGCGCCTGGGCGACCAGCAGCGAGTTGGTGACGACGGTCAGACCGGGAATCCGCGCGAGCCGACGGGCCAGCTCCTGCGTGGTCGTACCGGCGCCGACGACGATGGCCTCGCCCTCTTCCACGAGACCGGCGGCCAGGTCGGCGATGGCCGTCTTCTCGGCGGTGGCGAGATGGGATTTCTGCGGAATGCCGGACTCCCGCGTAAAACCGCCCGGCAGTACCGCACCGCCGTGCCGGCGGTCGAGGAGTCCTTCTGCCTCCAGTGCCCGCACGTCCCGCCGTACGGTCACTTCGGAGGTCTGGACGACGCGGGCGAGCTCACGGAGCGATACCGCCCCGTTGGCACGCACCATTTCGAGGATCAACTGACGACGTTCTGCAGCGAACACGAAACTGACAGTAACGTGACCGCCCGAGTGTTTTCAGCAGTTTGCGCCGAATAACGGAAGTTGTACATACAAGGGGCCGCCAAGTGGTATAAGCGGCCCCGTTGTTGTTCTGTAATGATCGGACGGCGGGCGTCGGACCACCCGAGTTGCCGGGAGTTGCCGAGGATTACCGGATTCCCGAAGGCGCTTACGCCTCGCCCGCGCGCTTACGGGTGTGCAACTGCCTGGCCACTTCCGCGATCGAACCCGACAGGGACGGATACACGGTGAAAGCGTTTGCGATCTGTTCCACCGTCAAATTGTTGTCGACCGCGATCGAGATGGGGTGAATGAGTTCACTCGCACGCGGCGCGACGACACAGCCGCCGACCACGATGCCGGTGCCGGGACGGCAGAAGATCTTGACGAAACCGTCGCGGATTCCCTGCATCTTGGCGCGCGGGTTGCGCAGCAGCGGCAGCTTGACCACCCGGGCGTCGATCTTGCCGGCGTCGACGTCGGCCTGGGTGTAGCCGACGGTGGCGATCTCGGGGTCGGTGAAGACGTTCGAGGAGACCGTCTTCAGGTCCAGCGGGGCCACCGCGTCGCCGAGGAAGTGGTACATCGCGATCCGGCCCTGCATGGCGGCGACCGAGGCGAGGGCGAAGATCCCGGTGACGTCACCGGCCGCGTACACACCGGGCGCGCTGGTGCGGGAGACCTTGTCGGTCCAGATGTGGCCGGACTCCTTGAGCCGGACCCCGGCCTCCTCCAGGCCCATGCCCGCGCTGTTCGGGATCGCGCCGACCGCCATGAGGCAGTGCGAACCGGAGATGACCCGGCCGTCGGCGAGGGTGACCTCGACCCGGTCGCCGACGCGCTTCGCGGCCTGGGCGCGGGAGCGGGCCATGACGTTCATGCCGCGGCGCCGGAAGACGTCCTCCAGCACGGCGGCCGCGTCCGGGTCCTCGCCCGGCAGCACCCGGTCGCGGGACGAGACGAGGGTGACGCGCGAGCCGAGCGCCTGGTAGGCGCCCGCGAACTCGGCGCCGGTCACGCCGGAGCCGACCACGATGAGCTCCTCGGGCAGCTCGTCGAGGTCGTAGACCTGGGTCCAGTTCAGGATGCGCTCGCCGTCGGGGAGGGCGTCCGGGATCTCCCGGGGGTGCCCGCCGGTCGCGATCAGCACGGCGTCGGCGGTGAGCGTCTCCTCGGTGCCGTCGGCGGCGGTCACGACGACCTCGCGGGAGCCGTCGGCGGCCTGGAGGCCCGCCAGGCGGCCCCGGCCGCGCATCACGCGGGCGCCGGCGCGGGTGACGGAGGCGGTGATGTCGTGGGACTGGGCGAGCGCCAGGCGCTTCACCCGTCGGTTGACCTTGCCCAGGTCGACGCCGACCACGCGGGCGGCCTGCTCCACGTGCGGGGTGTCGTCCGCGACGATGATGCCCAGCTCCTCGTACGAGGAGTCGAAGGTGGTCATCACCTCAGCCGTCGCGATCAGGGTCTTCGAGGGCACGCAGTCGGTGAGCACGGACGCGCCGCCGAGGCCGTCGCAGTCGACGACGGTCACCTCCGCGCCGAGTTGGGCGCCCACCAGTGCCGCCTCGTAGCCGCCGGGTCCGCCGCCGATGATCACGATCCGGGTCACGAAAAGTCCGCCTCGCGTTTGTCATCCCGCGGCCGTCTGCTGCCCCGGCCGGGGGTCCGGGGGAGCGCCCCGGGGGAATGCAGTACGTACTTCATTGTCCCGCACGCGCCAAGGTGCTTCGCCCCGGGGCCCTCCATACGTGCGCCGGGGCGTGCGCGCCGGGGCCCGGGAGTGGCGAGCGGAACCCCGTAAGTGGTCTTCCGCACCGGAGTCGACGTTCTCCCCGTCCCCTCCCGTACCCTCGAACCCATGTCGCTCTACGCCGCGTACGCCGGCAACCTCGACGCGCGGCTGATGACGCGCCGCGCACCGCATTCCCCGCTGCGCGGCACGGGCTGGCTCAACGGCTGGCGGCTGACCTTCGGCGGGGAGCAGATGGGCTGGGAGGGCGCGCTCGCCACGGTGGTGGAGGCGCCCCGTTCCCAGGTCTTCGTGGCGCTGTACGACCTGGCACCGATGGACGAGGACTCCATGGACCGGTGGGAGGGTGTCGGCCTCGACATCTACCGCCGGATGCGAGTGCGGGTGCACACCCTGGACGGCGAGGAGCCGGCCTGGATGTATGTGCTGAACGGCTACGAGGGCGGGCTGCCCTCCGCCCGCTATCTGGGCGAGATCGCCGACGCCGCGGAGTCCTCGGGCGCCCCGCACGACTATGTGATGGAACTGCGCAAGCGCCCCTGCTGACCCGGCCGACCAGCGCTTTTGTGTGAAAGTACGAGGATGCGTGCGCAGACTCTGCGCATAGGCATCTACGCGCGTAGGGAATCACCGGCTACCCTCATCCGCGTGAACGCATCAGTTATTCCGGACCACATCCAGGGCGACCCGTACGCCGCCGCCGCCGACGCCGCCGCCCGCCTGCGCGAGCTGACCGGTGCCGAGACCCACGACGTCGCGCTCGTGATGGGTTCCGGCTGGGCACCCGCGGGCGATGCGCTCGGCACTCCGGAGGCCGAGTTCCCGGTGACCGAGCTGCCCGGTTTCCCGGCGCCCGCCGTACAGGGGCACGGCGGCACGATCCGCTCGTACAAGATCGGCGACAAGCGGGTCCTGGTCTTCCTCGGCCGCACGCACTTCTACGAGGGCCGGGGCGTCGCCGCCGTCGCGCACGGGGTCCGTACCGCCGTCGCGGCGGGCTGCGGGACCGTCGTCCTGACGAACGGCTGCGGCGGTCTTCGCGAGGGCATGCGCCCCGGTCAGCCGGTGCTGATCAGCGACCACATCAACCTGACGGCGGCCTCCCCCATCGTCGGCGCCAACTTCGTCGATCTGACCGATCTGTACTCGCCGCGGCTGCGCGCGCTGTGCAAGGAGGTCGACGAGACCCTCGAAGAGGGCGTGTACGTGCAGTTCACCGGCCCGCACTACGAGACCCCTGCCGAGATCAACATGGTCCGCGTCATGGGCGGCGACCTGGTCGGCATGTCCACCGTGCTCGAAGCCATCGCCGCGCGCGAGGCCGGTGCCGAGGTGCTGGGCATCTCGCTGGTCACGAACCTCGCGGCGGGGCTGAGCGGGGAGCCGCTCAACCATGCGGAGGTGCTGCAGGCCGGGCGGGACTCGGCGACCCGGATGGGTTCGCTGCTGGCCCGGGTGCTCGAGCGGATCTGAGCCGGGCCCGAACACCGGCGAGGCTGAATTCCCACACCGCAGAAAGGCGGACACCGTGCAGCAGGACCTCATCGCGCAGGCCAGGACATGGCTCGCGGAGGACCCCGATCCCGAGACCCGCGACGAGCTCGCCGGGCTCATCGAATCCGGGTCCGCCGGGAGTGCCGACGAGCTCGCCGCACGGTTCGCCGGCACGCTGCAGTTCGGCACCGCCGGGCTCCGCGGTGAGCTGGGGGCCGGGCCGATGCGGATGAACCGCTCCGTCGTCATCCGGGCGGCGGCCGGTCTCGCCGCGTATCTGAAGGCGCAGGGGCAGGGCGGCGGGCTCGTCGTCATCGGGTACGACGCCCGGTACAAGTCCGCCGACTTCGCCCGCGACACCGCGGCCGTGATGACCGGCGCGGGCCTGCGGGCGGCGGTGCTCCCCCGCCCGCTCCCCACCCCCGTGCTCGCGTACGCCATACGGCACCTGGGCGCCGTCGCCGGCGTCGAGGTGACCGCCAGCCACAATCCGCCGCGCGACAACGGCTACAAGGTCTACCTCGGCGACGGCTCCCAGATCGTCCCCCCGGCGGACGGCGAGATCGCCGCCGCCATCGCCGCGGTCGGCCCGCTCGACGGCGTGGCCCGGCCCGACGACGGCTGGGACGTCCTCGGCGACGAGGTCCTGGCGGCCTACCTGGCCCGTACGGACACCGTGCTCGCCGCCGGATCGCCGCGCACCGCCCGGGTCGTGTACACCGCCCTGCACGGTGTCGGTACGTCCGTGCTGACCGCCGCCTTCGACCGGGCCGGATTCCCCGCGCCGGTGCTCGTCGCCGAGCAGGCCGAGCCCGATCCGGCCTTCCCCACCGTCGCCTTCCCCAATCCGGAGGAGCCCGGCGCGATGGACCTCGCCTTCGCGACCGCGCGCCGCGCGGACCCCGACATCGTCATCGCCAACGACCCGGACGCCGACCGCTGCGCCGTCGCCGTCCCGGACCCCGGCGCCGACGGCGGCTGGCGGATGCTGCGCGGCGACGAGGTCGGCGCGCTGCTCGCCGCCCATCTGGTGGACCGCGGCGTGACCGGTGTCCTCGCCGAGTCGATCGTGTCGTCCTCGCTGCTCGGCCGGATCGCCCAGAAGGCCGGGCTCGGCCACGAGGAGACGCTGACCGGCTTCAAGTGGATCGCCCGCGTCGACGGGCTGCGGTACGGGTACGAGGAGGCGCTCGGCTACTGCGTCGACCCCGACGGCGTACGCGACAAGGACGGCATCACGGCCGCCCTGCTCGTCGCCGAGCTCGCCTCCGGGCTCAAGGAGCAGGGGCGTACGCTCCTCGATCTCCTCGACGACCTCGCGGTCGCCCACGGGCTGCACGCCACGGACCAGCTGTCGGTCCGGGTGGAGGACCTGTCGGTGATCTCCGACGCCATGGCGCGGCTGCGCGAGCAACCCCCGACCGCGCTGGCGGGCCTCGCCGTCACCTCGGCCGAGGACCTGGCGCGGGGCACCGCGCAGCTGCCGCCCACCGACGGGCTCCGCTACCAGCTGGAAGGCGCCCGGGTGATCGTCCGCCCGAGCGGCACCGAGCCGAAGCTCAAGTGCTATCTGGAGGTCGTGGTGCCGGTCGGTTCGGCGGACGAGCTGCCGGCGGCCCGCGCGAAGGGCGCGGAGCTGCTCGACGGGATCAAGCGCGATCTGGCGGCGGCGGCCGGGATCTGAGCGGGAGCGGGGCGGCCGGCGCGGCGGGGCCCCGGCGCGGGGCCCCGAGGCGTCATCCGAAGCGGCCGTTCACGTAGTCGGCGGTCCGGGCGTCCTGCGGGGCGCCGAACATCGCGTCGGTCGGGCCGTGTTCGACGATCACACCGGGCGTGCCCTGTTCGGCGAGGAAGAACGCGCAGTGGCCGGAGACCCGCGCCGCCTGCTGCATGTTGTGCGTGACGATCACGATGGTGACCTCCTCCTTGAGGTCGGCGATGGTCTCCTCGATCCGGCGGGTGGAGGTCGGGTCCAGCGCGGAGCAGGGTTCGTCCATCAGGAGCACCCGGGGGCGGACCGCCAACGACCTCGCTATGCAGAGGCGTTGCTGCTGTCCGCCGGAGAGCGCGCCGCCGGGCTGGCGGAGCCGGTCCTTGACCTCGCGCCACAGGCCCGCCTTGGTCAGGCATTCCTCGACGAGATCGTCCCTGCCGTCCCTGGCCGCCTTGATGCCGTTGAGTTTCAGGCCCGCGAGGACGTTGTCGTACAGGGACATGGCGGGAAACGGGTTGGGCTTCTGGAAGACCATGCCGATCTCGCGGCGGGCGCGGGTGATGCGGCGGCCCCGGTCGTAGATGTCCTCGCCGTCCAGCAGGACCCGGCCCGCCAGGGAGGCTGAGCCGATCAGTTCGTGCATCCGGTTGAGGATGCGCAGGAACGTCGACTTGCCGCAGCCCGACGGGCCGATCAGGGCGGTGACCTCCAGCGCGGGCATGCGCAGGGAGACCCGGTCCAGGACCTTGTGGTCGCCGAACCAGGCGGAGACCGCTTCGGCTTCGAGGGTGGCGGGGGAAGCGGCGCCGGTGCGCGGCCGGTTGGGCGCGGCGGCGGGCAGCGGGATGGTCTCGGTCATCGGAATACGTCAACTCCTGGTTGTTCAGAGCAGGTTGGGGAGAAGGCGGGTGGCAGCCGTGGCGACCGCGAGGCCGAGCGCGGCGAGAACGGGTCCGGCGGTGATCCAGGTCTGCCAGCTCCCCCAGACCCGGTGCAGCCAGACCGTGAGGAGTGCGGCGGCGAGCAGGGCCTGCGACCTGAGGAAGACCGCGAGCCAGGCACCGCCCTCCCCGCCCTCCCCGCCGAGCGCCTCCTCGGCGGGGCCGATCCAGCCGGGGCGGACGTAGCGGGGCGGGCTGGGCTGGACGGGGGTGGTGAGTTCGGCGTCGACGTACAGCACGCCCGCGGGGGTGTACGGGCTGCCGGACGCGGTCACCAGGGTGAGCCGGCCCCGGGTCCCGGCGGGCGCGGGGAGCCTGTCGCCCGAGCGCCGGACGGCCGACACCGTGTACACGGCCCTGCCCTGACCGGTCGTCACCTCGATCCTCGACCCGGCGGGAAGCTTCGAGAGGCCGTTGAACGGGCTGCCGTACCCCCACTGGCGCCCCATGATCACGCTGGTGCCCGCCTGTCCCGGCATCGGGGTGTCGCGGCGGTGTCCGGGTCCGGACATCAGGACGCCGGAGGTGGTGCCCTCGCCGACGACCTCGCGCAGGCCGAGGGCGGGGATGCGCAGGAGGGCGACGGGCGCCCCCGGGGAGAGCGGCTTGTCGTCGTAGGTGCGCTGGCCCACCGGGGCGGTGCCGAGCGCGAGTTGCCTGCGGAGTTCGGCGTATCCGGTCTGCTGGTCGCGGGCGTGCTGGAGGTGGCCGACGACCGTGAGGTCGGCGGCGAAGCCGAGGAGTACGGCCGCGAGAACGCACAGTGCCGCTCCGGCCAGGGCGAGACCGGGGCGGGCGGGGGGCCGGGGCGCCGCCGCGGGGCCCGGCGGGGGCGGTGTCGGGGGTGGTGTCGGGGGTGGGGCGGGGGTCACCGGTGGCGGGGTCAGCACGGTCGTCACGTCGGATGCGCTCCTCGTCGGGGCGGGATGGGTGCGGGTGCGGGTGCCGGTGCCGGCGCGGGGAGGGCGGGGGCCGGGGCCCCCGCCCCCGTACGTCAGAACCGGAGCAGGCCCTTGCGCCGGGTGTGCAGCACGAACGCGGTACCGAGCCCGCAGAGCGCGAGCGCCGCCGTGCCGAGCGCGAGGGCGCTGGTGCCGGTCGCGGCGAGCGGGCCCGTGGCGGTGTCCCCGCCGCCGCCCGAGCCTCCGGTGGACGCACCCGCTGTTCCGCCGCCGTCCGCACCGGTCGTCGCACCGCCGTCGTCCGCGCCCGCGGAGTCGCTCGGGCTCGGGTCGGGGCCCGGTGCGTCGCCGACGGCGAAGAGGAACTCGACGCTGTGGCCGCCGGTTCCCGGCTCGGCGAGGGTGAGGGTGTACGAGCCGTCCTCGATGCCCGCCGGGACGGTGAACGCGTAGGCGGGGACGATGCCTTCGGCGTCGGCGGTGGCGTCGGGGAAGGCGGCCCCGCTGTCGGCGAGGGCGACCTTCACCTTGGCCCCCTCGGTGTAGCCGCGGGCGGTGATGAGGACCTTCTGGCCTGCGGTGAGCGTCGGGTTGACGTCCAGGGCCTTGCCGTCCGCGTCGGTGACGTCGAGGTCGGCGGGCATGCCCGGGGTGGGGCCGCCGGTGTCGCTCGGGTCCGGGGAGGGCGAGGAGCCGGCCCCGGTGACGGTGTACGCAAGGGCGGCGGAGACGGATTCCGCGTACGCGCCGGAGTCCGCCGGGACGAACTTCGCGGTGAGCGTGTGCGCGCCCTCGGCCAGCGTCTTCGTCCTCAACTCGGCGGCCCCGGAGGCGACATCGGCGCTGCCGAGCTCGGTGGTCCCGTCCAGGAAGGCGACCTTCCCGGCGGCGGCCGGGGGTGTGACGGCGGCCTTCAGCGTGACCTCGGTTCCGGCCGGGGCGGTGGCGGCGGGGGTGGCGGTGAGCGCGGTCGTGGTGGCGGCGGCCGCCTGGACGGTCCAGGAGTCACCGGTGACCTGGATCTTCGCGGGGAAGTACTTGCCACCGATGTTGTCGGCGTCGCGGCACATGAGCCGGACGTCGTACGTACCGTCCAGCGGCCCGCTGGGGATCCAGCTCCGCAGCAGGGATTCGAGCGACTTCCCGGCGAGGATGTCGGCGCCGAACGGCCCCTGGTCGAACGGGGCACCGACGGTCGTCCTGCCCAGGGTGACCGTGCCGCCGGCCGGTTTGGCCAGGACCAGCGAGACCTGCTGCGCGTTCTCGGCGGGGCAGGGGCCGTCGGTGGTCACCTTCGGGAAGGTCGGGTTGTCGGCGGTCTTCCCCGAGGCGACCGGGAACGTCAGTCCGCCCAGCGCGTCCTCGGCACGGGCCGTCGGTGCGAGGCCGAGGACCGTGGCCGCCGCGGCGAGCAGGAGCGAGCAGCAGAGCAGCAGCACGGCGGGTGTTCTCGGTGGTGCGAGATGTCTCATGGTGGTCGGTCCCCCCAGTGGGATGCGGTGGTGGGTATGCCTGGGGGCCGGGCACCCTGGGGGTGCCCGGCCGTGGCGCGGTTACGGGGTGGTGGTCAGCTCTCGCCCCGGAGGTCGGTGCTGCCGCAGTTGGCGATCGTGCCGAAGCCGTACGTGGCGATCACGCCGTTCTGCGCGCAGACCTTGGACGTGGAGCCGACGAAGGCGGCGGCGATCGTCGGGTCGGTCAGCTTGGCGGTCGGGACGACGTTGTAGACGTCGCGGTTGAAGGGGAAGGCGGTGTTGAGGGTGCCGTTCGCGTTCCGCGGGGCCACCCCGTTGACCGAACCGAGCACGGCCGCGCCGCGCCGGTCCACGACATCGCCCGGCTCGTTGCTCTGCGCGATGTACTGCGCGACGGAGTACGGGGCGATGTCGCCCGCGCTGTCCAGCGCCTCGCCGTTGTGCTCCTGGACGGTGTCGTCGACGCAGGCGCCGAAGGTGGACTCGGTGAGGCCCAGCTGCCCCAGGAAGAAGGACCGGGTGCCGGAGCCGGACTGGGGCAGCAGCGGGGTGAGCGCCACACCGTTGAGGGATGTCGTCTGGCAGGTGTAGACGGAGACGAGCTGCGCCTTCGTGAGCGCCTTGGGCAGGGCGCTGTCGGAGCGGACGGCGAAGGTGACCGCGTCCTTGCCGAACGGGATCCAGGTCAGGTCGGTGGACGAGGTGTCCGCGACGCCGCGCGAGGAGCGCGCGAAGTCCAGACAGCCGGTGTTGTTGTCGACGGCGTTGCGCAGCGCGTTGATGCCGGCCGAGGAGCCGTTGGGCCGGGCGATCTGGCAGCCGGTGGCGCGGGTCTTGATCGTCGTCGTGCCGAGGGCGTTGTACGAGGCGATCAGCGCGCCGCTGTCGACGGCGCCGCCCAGGCCGTTCACGACGTCCTGGGTGGTGTCCGAGCCGACACCGGCGAGGACCCGGTAGGTGCCGGGGGCCGGGTCCGCCGAGGCGGGGGCCGCCATGGCGCCGAGGGCGAGGGCCGCGGTACCGACGACGGCACCGATGCGTGCGCGGGACTTGACGTTCACTTCTGTTCTCCTCCGTGCATACGGATACGAGGAATGGAAGGAATGGACGCTCAAGCAGAATTCTGAATTCTTTTTCCACCGGCCCGTCGACCGGCCACCGATGACTTTTCCTCATCCGGTTCCCGGCGGCCACCAACGGTGACGGTTGATCAGGTTACGAAATGCTTTACGAGGTGACACCTGGAGAACTCAGCCGGCCCGGAAGGATTTCCGTACGGAAAGGCGGAGCAGAACGGGTCCGGAAAGGCCCGCGATTCCGCCCGCGAGCAGCACTCCGATCAGCACCCAGCGGACGATTCCGAGGGCCGTGGAGGGGGTCAGGCCGCCGGACTCGGCGACGTTCTGCTGCTCGGCGCCGCCGGGGTCCGCCTTGTGCGCCGGCGTATCGCCCGGGTCGGGGTTCGCGTCGCCCCCGCCGGCCCCGCCCGCACCGCCACCGGCGCCGCCCGGTCCGCCGCCCGCTCCCCCGGGCCCGCCGCCGGACGCTCCGGAGCCGCCGGGGCCCGCCGGTCCGCCCGCCCCGGAACTCCCGGCCGCGGTCTTCGGGTGTTCCAGCCGGTCCGCGGCGGCGAGCGCCCGGGTGCGGAGGGCGGCGGGCAGCGGCGCGTATCCGGGCGGCAGCTGTCCGGCGGCGGCGCCCGGGGTCTGCCCGGACCGCGCCGCGTAACGGATCAGCCCGGCGAAGTCCTTGCGCTCGGCCGCCGGGGTGCCGGTGTAGGCGCCCGCGTAGACGACGGAGGCGAGGGGGTAGGCCCGGCCCCTGGCGCCGCCCGGGTTCGGGGCGAGCACGCCCGGCTCGGCCGAGTCCTTCATGGCGGCGGCTCCGGCGAGCAGCGAGGCGGGCGTGGGGGCGACGAAGGTGCCGTCGGCGTTGCGCAGGGACGCGGTCTGGAGTCCGTAGCGGGCCGCGGAGGCGGCGTCGACGATCGCGAGCACCATGCGCTGTCCGGCCAGCGGGGGCGTGTTGACCAGCTTGGCCGGTGCGCCGTTGCCCCCGGCGGCCGCGGTGGTCGTGGCTCCGTTGTTGCCCCGGCGGGTGCGCAGCGCGCCCTCGTGCATGTCCTGGACGTACGGGGCGATCTCGGTGGTCCCGTACTCCAGGGACTCCTCGCCGACGGTGACGGTGGTGCGGGTCGGATCCGCCTTGGGGTAGTCGTTCACGCTCGTGTCGGTGTCCAGGTGCAGCTCCTCGAAGTACGGGTTGACCTTCGTGCCCCAGGGGTCGGGAGTGCCGGCCAGGAATTCCCGTGCCTCGGTGTCGGACCGCAGCCACTTCCACAGCATTTCGGTGGTGTCGGAACTCTCCAGCTGCACCATGATGCTCGACGGCGAAAGATAGGGAACCCAGTCCTTGAACGCCGGATTGAGCTTCTTGAATTCTTCGTCGTGGAAGAGGCTGAGCGGATTGTCCTTGATGTGTTCGGGGGCGGCCTTGATCCTGCTGACCACGTCCTTCTGGTACGACGAGGTGAGCATCTTGGCGAGCAGTCTCGGGGTGAGTCTCATCGAGGTGAGCTGCCCGGAGCCCGGCATTTCGACGAAGAAGCCGACGACCAGTCCGCTCACCGCCACCGGCGCGTGCACCGCGCTTCCGCCCGCCCCCTCCCCCGCCGGGAGCAGCGGGTCGACGGTGAAGGCGAGGTGCGGGGAGCCCGGCGTGGGCCTGGCGAGGGTCTCCCGTGCGCCTGCCTCGCCGCTCTGGCTGAAGGCGAACTTCGCGCTGCCCGCACCCGCGCAGAGGGTCGACTGCCATGAGCTGATCGCCTCGGTGACGAGCTCCGACCCGGTCACCCGGCGCTCCGCCCGGTCGGCCGGACAGGTGTTGCCCACCGGCTGGAAGTGCAGCGGCACCACGAGGCGCTGGGCCCAGTTGGACGTGGTGAGGGGCGAGGTCTCCAGCCGGTGGTTCGAGCCGGTCCCGCCGTCCACGTCGTGCCCGCCGCGCGGTACGACGACGAGCCAGCAGGGACGGGTCCCGGTCCGGCCGGACTTCTTCACCGGCTCGCCGCAGCCGAGCTGCGAGGCCTCCTGCCCGGACTGCATCTGGAAGGTGAACTCGCCCGTGCCGTCCGCGTGCGTGACGGCGTAGGGCTCCTCGTTGGAGTCGATCGAGCTGAAGTAGGTCCAGTCGCGGGACCCGGCGGTCGCGGGGCCGCCGTCGGCGGGGCGGAACGGGACGTACGACTCGCCGGAGCCGTTCCCCACGTACTCCTTCTCGGCGGGGTCGGCGGCCCCCACCCCGATCTGGCGCAGCGCGGTCCAGTTGCCGCCCTGCCCGCCGCTCCCCTGGGCGCCGAACTGGCACTGCTCGCGCGAGGGCCCCCGGGGGTCGTCCCCCCAGCACTGCATGATCTGGAGGTAGTCGTAGGTGAAGCCGTCCTGCGTCGGCCTGCCGCCGGTCCAGGTGATCCGCACCCCCTGGCCGCGCAGCTGCTCGGTCTGGTGGACGGTGACCTTCAGCTTCGAGAAGTCGTCGTGCGGGCCCTTGCGGCCGGTCACCGTCACCGCCGAGCCCGTCGCCGCCTGGGCGGGGGGCGTGGTGGCGGGCAGCGGCAGCAGCGCGACCACCAGGGCGGCGAGCAGGGCCCCGATGCCGGTGGCGATGCGCCGGTGGGTGTGACGTCCGGGTGTCATCGCGGCCCTTCCTTGCGACGGCTGCGGGCGGCGAGCGCCCGCGCGGTGAGCGGTGGTCCGACGACCACGGCGACGAGCAGGACGGCGGAGAGCGCCATCAGCACGCCACGCAGCCCCGGTGAGTCGCCCGCGGCGAGGGTGACCGGGTTGCCGACGACGGAGGCGTCCCCGGTCCCGGCACCGGCCGAGCCGTCGATCCGTTCGCCGGTGTCGGGATCGACGGCGCCCGAGGCCGCACCGCCCCCCGTCCCGCCGGACGCCCCGTCCGTACCGGTGGAGCCTCCCGACGCCCCCGCGGCCCCGCCGCCGCCCGCACCGCCCGTGGAACCGGCGCCGCCGCCCGTACCGCCGGCGGTGGATCCGCCACCGGAACCGCCGCCGTTCGCACCGGCGTTCACCCGGGTCCGCTCCTTGGCGCCCGCCGTGCCGTCCGCGCACTGCGTGGTGCCGCGCTTGTCGCAGGGCTGGGGGTACGGGGCGTTCCTGGCAAGGGTGTTGGAGCCGTCGGCGGAGAAGGTGGGGTTGCGGCAGCTCTTGATGTCGACGGCGGCGGTCGGCGCGCCCGGGATCCTGCGGACCTGGGTGAATCCGGCTTCGACGAGGTTCTTGGGCAGCGGCGAGTAGCCGAGCTCCTCGGCCTGCTGCTGGCCCTCGCAGAGGAAGTAGTTGGCGAAGGCGCCGAGCGTCCTGCCCTTGGCGGCGGTGAACGGCGACTCGGCCGCGGTGGGCACGATCATGTAGCTGTAGGAGGAGAGCGGGTAGGTGCGCCGGTCGGCCGAGCGGTAGACGCCGTCCAGGATCTGGGTGAGGTAGTTCTCGGAGTTCTTGTCCTCGTTGATCCGGGCCTTCATCAGCGCCACGGCGACACTGGAGGCGGTCGGCTCGACGTAGTAGCCGGAGGCGTTGAGCACCTTCGCCACCGGGAAGTGGGTCTTGATCGCGTACGAGTACTCGACGTAGGTGATCGCGCCTTCGGCATGCCCCTGCTTGGTGTAGCCGGAGACGCCCAGCGAACCGGACTTGGCGATCGTCGAGGAGCCCGGCACGACGGGGAAGTACGAGGTCATCCCGCAGGGGGTGGAACGCCCGGCACGCCTGCAGTACGCGTCCCACAGCGCGCCGTGCTCCTTGGCCAGCCAGGTGGTCAGCTGGGCGGTCGTACCGGAGCCGTCGGAACGCACGACGGGGATGATGCGGCGGGCGGGGAGCACGAGACCGGGGTTGTCGGCCCGGATCTCGGGGGCGTTCCACATCGTGAGCGCGCCGGTGAAGATCTTGGTGATGACCTCGCCGGAGAGCCGCAGGTTGGTGACCTTCCGGCCGCCGATCCGCAGGTTGTACATGAAGGCCGTGCCGCCGGCCACGATCGGCATGTACGCGTATCCGCGCTTCGGCGGCGCGTCCCGCATGCCGGACTCGGTCAGTCCGTACGGGATCTCGGAGACGGCGAAGTCCGCCGTGCCGTTCTTGAACTGCTCACGTCCCACCGAGGAACCGACCGGCGAGTAGTTGACCGTCATGCCGCTGTTGGCGGCGACGTTGCGGCGCCACTGGTCGAGCGCGTTGGAGCTCCAGGTGGAGCCCCCGCCGCTGATCTTCGTGTACGAGGCGGCCTGGGCGGTCGTCGGGTGCAGGGCGAGCAGCGCGCACACCAGTGCCGCCACCGCCATGGTCAGTCGGGAGACGGTTGCCGGTCTCACTGGTCACTCACTCCTCGTATCCATGGGTGTTTCGCGGGGCGCGGGCCGCCCGGACCGGGCGGCGAACCGTTCGGCGTCACGCCGCGACGCCTGGACCCGACGGTGTTCCTGACGCCTGGTCAGCTGCCCCGGTCCCCGGCCGCCGATGACACGGGCGACGACGAACAGCACGAGCACCAGCGCCATCAGGACGGCCGCCGTACCGAAACCGCGGGCGATCATCGTGGGCTCGGGCGACTTGACGAACTCGAAGGTGGCGAGCGGCAGCGAGACCTGCGGCCCCGACAGCGGATCGCCGTTGATCTCGGCGGTGAATCCGGCGGTCAGCAGCACGGGCGAGGTCTCGCCGATCCCGCGCGCGGTGCCGAGGATGACGGAGGTGGTCAGCCCGGACCGCGCGGTCGGCAGCACCACGTGCCGGACGGTGCGCCAGCGCGAGGTGCCCAGCGCGTACGAGGCCTCCCGCAGCGTCCCCGGCACCAGCCGGATCACCACGTCCGCCGCCCTGATGATGATCGGCAGCATCATCACGGCGAGCGCGAGGGAGGCGGCGAGGCCGGACCGGTCGAAGCCGAGGGCGAGGATCACCGTCGCGTAGACGAACAGGCCCGCGACGATCGACGGCAGCGCGGTCATCGCCTCGACGACGGTCCGCACGAACCGGGCGAAGCGTCCCGGCACCTCGTTGAGGAAGACCGCGCAGACCATGCCGGTGGGCACGGTCAGGGCGAGCGCGACGGTGATCTGCTCCAGCGTGCCGAGGATCGCGTGCAGGATGCCGCCGGCCGAGAGCGGGTCCAACGGGCCCGCCTCGGCCATGTCCTGGGTGAAGAAGTTCAGGTGCGGCAGCGCCTTGCGGCCCTCCCACAGGGTGAAGACGACGACGAAGCCGAGCGCGACGACCATGACCAGGCCGAGGCTCTGCACGACGACGGCGGCCAGCCGGTCCCGTACCGCGGGGCCGTTCTCGTCGAAGGAGACCAGCAGTCCGTACAGGGCGAGGAACAGCCCGTACGCGACGGCCAGGAAGCCGACGGTCCCGCTGAACGGCAGCAGCCGGGCGAACAGCAGCCAGGTGATCGACAGAGCGGCTGCCGCGGCGCCGAGCAGCGCGTACACGTCGGTGGCGCGCAGCAGGCCGAGGGACCGCCGCCGCTCCCCCACGGGCGCGGCCCGTTCCGCGGTGGTGACGGGCCTCTCGGGTGCGATGGTCATCTGCTGGGTCCCCTCACTCACTCGCCGCGCCGGACCGGCTGCGGGCGACGATCGACGACGCCGCGAAGTTGACGACGAGCGTCATCAGGAAGAGCGCGAGGCCCGCGGCCATCAGCGCCGACATGCCGAATTCGCTGGCCTCGCCGTAGCGCAGGGCGATCAGCGCGGCAACCGAACTGGCCCCGCTCTGCACCACGTGCCACTGGATCTCGAAGACCGGCGAGATGATCAGGTAGACCCCGATGGTCTCGCCCAGCGCCCGGCCCAGACCGAGCATGGTGCCGCCGATCATGCCGCCCTTGCCGAACGGCAGGACGACGCTGCGGATCATGCCCCAGCGGGTGGCCCCCAGCGCGTATGCGCCCTCGCGCTCGCCGACCGGCGCCTGCGAGAACACCTCGCGCATCACCGAGCAGGCGATCGGCGCGACCATCAGTGCCACGACGACCCCCGCGACCAGCGTGGAGGAGGTGTACACGCTCTCCGGGGCGAGCGGGTCGGACGGGTCGGCGCCGTCCACCCGCAAGAGCGGGATCCAGCCCAGGTAGGTCGCGATCCACCGGGCGGTGGGGAGGATCTTCCCCTCGAAGAAGAACAGCCCCCACAGCCCGTAGACGACCGACGGCACGGCCGCCATCAGGTCGACGACGCTGATCAGCGTGCGGCGCAGCCGGGGCGGCGCGTACTCGGAGATGTACAGCGCCCCGCCGACCGCCAGCGGTACGGCGACGGCGACGGCCACCAGCGCGATGAGCACCGTCCCGACCAGCACGGCGGCGATCCCGAAGCGGCCGGCGTCCGGCTCCCACGCCTCGGTCGTCAGGAACGACCAGCCCGCCCGGGACAGCGCCTGCCAGGCCCGGTAGAGCAGGAATCCGCCGACCAGCAGCATGACCGCGAGCACCAGCCCGCCGCCGCCGCGGGCCACGCCCCTGAACACGCGGTCGGGCAGCCCCGGATCCGCGTACAGCCGCCGCGGCGCGTCCTGCGCCGCGGTCCCACTCGTATCTCTCGTCACGCGGTCGACGCTGCTGCCGCGTCATGGACATGCACGCTCCGAGATGTGAATGAGGTGTGCCCTAAAGGCAACTTCCGGTGACGCCCCCCATCTCGGCGAGCAGCGCGCGGAACCGTTCGTACGCGGCCCGGCACGTCGAATGCCGTTCGTAGGCCCGCGCCGAGACGGCGGTGGCCCGTCCGCCCCGGTCCCGGAGTAACCACATCCAGCCGTTGCCCCCGGGCGTGTGCTGCACGCCGCCCGTCAGATCCTGCTGCCGCGCGCACAACTCCTCGAAGGCGGACCGGCATTCGCCGTACTCGCCGTACGAGCCCGCGGAGACCGCGACCACGCGTCCGTTCTGCGCGACCATCCGCCAGCCGTATCCGCCGTCCGGGTCGATGTCTATCCGGCAGCGCGCGCCAGTGGCGTCCGCTCTGCCGGAACCGCCGTCGTCCGTCATCTCGTCCCACCCCCCGCCGCCCGCTTCGGAAGTCGGGCGGCACGCGCAATGTATGGAGGCGGGCATGACCGCCGGGACCGGAAACCGCCGCAGCGGTCGGCTTTCACCCGGAAGTTGCCCCTCGTGCGCCCGGCATACACGGAGGTGTTCCGCCCGGTACCGGGCCGGTAGTCTGCGGCGACTCGCATACCTACCAGTGAGAGGCCGTGCATGCGCACAGGCAGAACCGGCACCGTGGCCGCCCTCGCGGGAGCGCTCGCCCTTGCGGCGTTCACCGCACCGGTCGCGGAAGCCGCCGACACCGGGATCACGGTGTCGAAGATGGTCGTGAACTCGGGCAGGCCCATCGTCGTGGGCACCACCGACGAGAAGCTCCCGAGTGTCCGCTTCCACGTCACCTGGCCCGCGGGCCACTCGCTCTCCGACGTGGAAGCCGGTCCCTACCTCTACCACGACACCACGGCGAGCAAGGGTGCCGACCACGGCGGCATCTATGTGAGCAGCATGACCTGTTACGAGGACGGCTCGCGCGCCGCCGACTGCAAGGGCGAGCTGTACATCGAGCCGCGCTACACCCTGGACTCGAACAACGACGCGACGACCTGGAAGGTCGGCGCGGCCGCACGCATCTGGGGCTCGAACGGCCAGCCGAAGAGCCAGGAGTACCTGCCCGCCCTCGGCACGGTGCGGGTCAAGCGGGCGGCGAGGGCGACCGTCGACGCCTCGCCCGAGCCGGTGGCCAAGGGGAAGACGCTCACCGTGACCGGCCGGCTCACGCGCGCCGACTGGGTGAAGCACTCCTACACCGGTTACGGCGGCAAGTCGGCGAAGCTGCAGTTCCGCAAGGCGGGCACCAGCACCTACTCCACGGTCAAGATCGTCAAGGCCAACTCCTCGGGCGCCCTGAGAACCACGGTCAAGGCGTCCACGGACGGCTACTGGCGCTGGACCTTCAGCGAGATGTCCACGACGGGCGGCGCGACCGCCGCCGGCGACTACGTCGACGTCAAGTAGGACCCCGGGCATGAGTGAAGCCCGCACCGGCACGGTGCGGGCTTCATCGGATCAGGCTCCTGCACTCGCCCTCCCCGACCGGCCTCAGCCGGCCGCGAACAGCACCACCAGCAGCACCGCGCCCACCACCGCCGGCGCGATCACCTCGTACGCCCAGCGCACCGCCACGGACGGCGCCGTGGAGTCCGTGGCCGCCGGGGCGGCACCCGGGCCCGTCTTCGCCCGCTCCACCAACTCGCGCAGGTCGGCCATGCTCTGGTCGGCCGACGCCATCCGGGCCTTGGTGTCGCGGACATCGGCGTGCACGGACGTGCGGTCGTACGGGTCGTCGAGCGAGCGCCGGGACTGCTGCCGGGCCGCCTTCTTCCGCTGCCGCAGCGAGACCGGCACCGCCCACAGCTGGTACTTGGCGCCGCCCTCGGTGAACAGCTCGCTCGAATACCCGGCCCGCAGATCGGCGACCTCGGTCCACGGCATGGTGATCGTCCGGAACGGGTTGCGGATCCGGATGCGCCGCTCGTTGGCGAGCACGACGGGCCGCAGCGTGAACGCGACGACCAGCGGCACCGCGGTCAGTATCCCCGCCACCGCCAGCCACCGCACCCGGCCGTCCCCCCGGATCAGGGCGTCCCCCCCGATCCAGCAGATGAGCAGAAGCAGCAGGACGCCCCCGACGATCCCGGCGGGCGAGCGGAAGGTCCGGTCGGCGTAGACCGGCTCGGCGGGTGGTGTGGGGCTCGTCATGGGCCCGATTCTGCCTGACGGGCGCAAGGGGCGCCGGGGCGGCCGCCCCGGTACCGCGGCGCACGATGCGGAGGCGTCCGCCCCGGCACCGCGCCGCACGCGGAGAACCGATCCCCCTGTACAGGTCGCTACGCGCGTAGATATGCTCCTCTGGTGACCATGCCCACCACAGCTCCCGCATTCTCCGACGCGACCGCGTCCGACAGTGCGCTGCGCCGCTTCCTGCACGGGCTGCCCGGCGTCGACGCCGTCGGCCTCGAAGCGCGCGCCGCGTCCCTCGGAACCCGTTCGATCAAGACGACGGCCAAGGCCTACGCCATCGATCTGGCCATCTCGATGATCGACCTGACGACGCTGGAAGGCGCGGACACCCCGGGCAAGGTCCGGGCCCTCGCCGCCAAGGCCGTCCATCCCGACCCGACCGACCGCACGACCCCGCACACCGCGGCGGTCTGCGTCTACCCCGACATGGCGGCGACCGCCGTCGCCGCGCTGGCCGGTTCCGGAGTGAAGGTGGCGTCGGTGGCGACGGCCTTCCCCGCCGGCCGCGCCGCGCTCGACGTGAAGCTCGCGGACGTCCGCGACGCCGTGGCCGCCGGGGCCGACGAGATCGACATGGTGATCGACCGGGGAGCCTTCCTCTCCGGCCGCTACCTGAAGGTGTACGAGGAGATCCTCGCCGTGAAGGCGGAGTGCGCGCGGGCCGACGGCACCGACGCCCGCCTGAAGGTGATCTTCGAGACGGGCGAGCTGTCCACGTACGACAACATCCGCCGCGCCTCCTGGCTCGGCATGCTGGCGGGCGCCGACTTCATCAAGACGTCGACCGGCAAGGTCGCGACGAACGCCACGCCCGCGAACACCCTGCTGATGCTGGAGGCCGTGCGCGACTTCCGCGCGCAGACCGGTGTGCAGATCGGCGTGAAGCCGGCCGGCGGCATCCGTACGTCCAAGGACGCGGTCAAGTTCCTGGTGCTGGTGAACGAGACCGCGGGCGAGGACTGGCTGGACAACCACTGGTTCCGGTTCGGCGCCTCCAGCCTGCTGAACGACCTGCTGATGCAGCGCCAGAAGCTCAGCACCGGCCGTTACTCCGGCCCCGATTACGTGACGGTGGACTGATCCCCATGGCATCTGCATTCGAGTACGCCCCCGCCCCCGAGTCGCGCTCGGTCGTCGACATCGCGCCCTCGTACGGGCTGTTCATCGACGGCGAGTTCACCGAGGCGGCCGACGGCAAGGTCTTCAAGACCGTCTCGCCGAGCAGCGAAGAGGTGCTCTCCGAGGTCGCGCAGGCCGGTGCGGCCGACGTCGACCGGGCCGTGAAGGCGGCCCGCAAGGCGTTCGAGAAGTGGTCGGCGCTGCCCGGCTCCGAGCGCGCCAAGTACCTCTTCCGGATCGCCCGGATCATCCAGGAGCGCAGCCGCGAGCTCGCCGTCCTCGAAACCCTCGACAACGGCAAGCCGATCAGGGAGACCCGCGACGCGGACCTCCCCCTGGTCGCCGCGCACTTCTTCTACTACGCGGGCTGGGCCGACAAGCTGGACCACGCCGGCTACGGCGCGAACCCGCGCCCCCTCGGCGTCGCGGGCCAGGTCATCCCGTGGAACTTCCCGCTGCTCATGCTCGCGTGGAAGATCGCCCCGGCGCTCGCCACCGGCAACACGGTGGTCCTCAAGCCCGCCGAGACGACCCCGCTCTCCGCGCTGTTCTTCGCGGACATCTGCCGTCAGGCGGGCCTGCCCAAGGGTGTCGTGAACATCCTCACCGGGTACGGAGACGCGGGCGCCGCCCTCGTCGAGCACGAGGACGTCAACAAGGTCGCCTTCACCGGCTCGACCGCGGTCGGCAAGGCCATCGCCCGCCAGATCGCCGGTACGGACAAGAGGGTCACCCTCGAACTGGGCGGCAAGGGCGCCAACATCGTCTTCGACGACGCCCCGATCGACCAGGCCGTCGAGGGGATCGTCACCGGCATCTTCTTCAACCAGGGCCAGGTCTGCTGCGCGGGCTCGCGGCTCCTCGTCCAGGAGTCGATCGAGGACGAACTGCTGGACGCGCTGAAGCGCCGGCTGTCCACGCTCCGGCTCGGCGACCCGCTGGACAAGAACACCGACATCGGCGCGATCAACTCCGCGGAGCAGCTCGCCCGGATCACCGCACTCGTCGGGACGGGCGAGGCGGAGGGCGCCGAACGCTGGTCCGCCCCCTGCGAACTCCCCTCCGCCGGTTACTGGTTCGCCCCGACGCTGTTCACCAACGTCACCCAGGCGCACACCATCGCCCGCGACGAGATCTTCGGCCCGGTGCTGTCGGTGCTGTCGTTCCGCACGCCCGACGAGGCGGTCGCCAAGGCCAACAACAGCCAGTACGGCCTCTCGGCCGGCATCTGGACGGAGAAGGGCTCCCGCATCCTCGCGGTGGCGAACAAGCTCCGGGCGGGCGTCGTCTGGGCCAACACGTTCAACAAGTTCGACCCGACCTCGCCCTTCGGCGGCTACAAGGAGTCGGGCTTCGGCCGCGAAGGCGGCCGTCACGGCCTGGAGGCGTACCTCGATGTCCGATAACCGTCTGAGCGTCTTCAAGACCTACAAGCTGTACGTCGGGGGCAAGTTCCCCCGCTCCGAGAGCGGCCGGGTGTACGAGGTGACGGACTCGAAGGGCAAGTGGCTGGCGAACGCCCCCCAGTCCTCCCGCAAGGACGCGCGCGACGCGGTCGTGGCCGCCCGCAAGGCGTTCGGCGGCTGGTCGGGGGCGACGGCGTACAACCGCGGCCAGATCCTCTACCGCATCGCGGAGATGCTGGAGGGCCGCAAGGACCAGTTCGTACGGGAAGTGGCGGACGCGGAGGGCCTGTCGAAGTCCAAGGCGGCGGCCGTGGTGGACGCGGCGATCGACCGCTGGGTCTGGTACGCCGGATGGACCGACAAGATCGGCCAGGTCGTGGGCGGGGCGAACCCGGTCGCGGGCCCGTTCTTCAACCTGTCCACCCCCGAGCCGACCGGAGTGGTCACGGTCCTGGCACCCCAGGAGTCGTCGTTCCTGGGCCTGGTCTCGGTCGTCGCCCCGGTGATCGCGACCGGCAACACGGCCGTCGTCATCGCTTCGGCGGACTCCCCGCTGCCCGCGCTCTCGCTGGGTGAGGTACTGGCCACCTCCGACCTGCCGGGCGGAGTGGTGAACATCCTGTCCGGGAGGACGGCGGAGATCGCGGCGCCGCTCGCGTCCCACCAGGATGTGAACGCCATCGACCTCACGGGCGCCGATGCCGACCTGGCGAAGGAGCTGGAGATCGCGGCGGCCGACAACCTGAAGCGGGTCCTGCGCCCACAGCCTGTGGACGGAACCGTGGACTGGACGGCCGATCCGGGCACCCACCGGCTGACGGCCTTCCTGGAGACGAAGACGGTCTGGCACCCGACGGGCGCACTGGGCGTCTCGGGCTCCTCCTACTGACCGGCCCCGCGCAACAGCGGCCCGTTCCTCCGGAGCTCCGGAGGAAAGGGCCGCTCCCGGCTCGGCTCCCGGCTCAGCTGCCGTGCAGCACCTGCGCCACCGGACCGGCCAGCGGCAGGTCCTTCAGCGCACCACCGCTGGTCAGCGGGTCGGTGACGACGGCCGTGGACAGCGGCTTGAAGTCGGCGAGCTGTGTGCCCACCGTGTTGTCCAGCGGATCCGTGCCCGTGCCGGCCAGCGGGTCGAGCCGCAGATGCGTCACCGGGGCGATGCCGTTCCTGAGCGAGTGGCCGAGCGCCCCGGTCGCCGCGCCCCCGGCGGCCTCCCCGGCCTCGCCGAGGCTGCTGTCGGCGCCCACGACCGGCACGTGGGGCAGCGGCGCCGCCTGGGCCGCCGCACCCCCCGCACCGAGCGCGGCACCCACCGCGGTGACGGTCAGACCTGCCCTCAGCAGGGCGCGGCGCCGGGACCTGGAAAGTGCATGACGTGCCATGGAGTTCCCACCTGATCGAGACGATCGAGTAATCATCTGAGTGCGTAGAGTAGTTGAGGTGTGATGCTCGATACCAACACGGGCACCGGGGGATCCCCTGCGCGGGTCAATGCCTCACACTCGTGTTCTGTGAATTCCCAACCGATCCCGACCCGCGTCGTGCTGCTCGCGGGCCCTTCCGGCTCCGGCAAGTCCTCCCTCGCCGCCCGCACCGACCTTCCGGTGCTGCGCCTGGACGACTTCTACAAGGAGGGCGACGACCCCACGCTGCCGCTCGTCCCCGGCAGCACGGACATCGACTGGGACTCCGCGCAGTCCTGGGACGCCGACGCCGCGGTCGCCGCGATCACGGAGCTGTGCCGCACGGGCCGCACACACGTCCCGGTCTACGACATCACCACGAGCTCCCGGGTCGACCGGGAAGCCCTCCACATCGAGCGCACGCCGCTGTTCGTCGCCGAGGGGATCTTCGCCGCGGACATAGTCGAGCGGTGCCAGGAGCTGGGCATACTGGCGGACGCGCTGTGCCTGCGCGGCCGTCCGACGACGACATTCCGCCGCCGCCTGCTGCGGGATCTGCGCGAGGGGCGCAAGTCGGTGCCGTTCCTGCTGCGGCGCGGGTGGCGGCTGATGCGGGCGGAACGGCGGATCGTGGCACGGCAGACGGCGCTGGGCGCGCACCCGTGCGGCAAGGAAGAGGCACTGGGCCGGCTGGCCGCCGCGGCGGCCGGCCGGTGCCGCCGGGCGCCCGCGGCGCGGGGGACGGTCTAGCAGCCCTCCCGCGACCGGGGCTCCGCACGCGCACACATACGCACGCAGACACGCGAACGGGGCCGGACGGGACCCCCCGGCCCCTCCGACCCCGCAGCACTTCCCCCGTACTCCGCCGCCTCCCCCGAAGCAGCGGCCCCGTTCTCCCCCGTGTCCCCCCTCGCCTCAGGCCACCAGCTCGCCGAAGGACTCCTCCTCGTCACGGCCGAAGCTGAGGACCTCGTCCTCGCGCAGCCGGCGGAGCGACCGCCAGATGCTGGACTTCACCGTGCCGACACTGATGTCGAGGATGGCCGCGATCTCCGGATCGGTGCGGCCCTCGTAGTAACGAAGGACCAGCATCGTGCGCTGGAGTTCCGGCAGCCGCGCCAGCGCCTGCCAGAGCACGGCGCGCAGTTCCGTGCCGCGCATCGCGTCCGTGTCGCCCGCCGTCTCCGGCAGCTCCTCGGTCGGGTACTCGTTGAGCTTGCGCCTGCGCCAGGCGCTGATGTGCAGGTTCGTCATGGTGCGGCGCAGATAGCCGCCGACCGCCGCCTTGTCGCTGATCCGGTCCCACGCCCGGTACGTCGAGAAGAGGGCGCTCTGCAGCAGATCCTCGGCCTCGAACCGGTCGCCGGTCAGGTGGTAGGCGGTTGCGTACAGGGAGGCGCGGCGCTCCCGGACGTAGGCCGTGAACGCCGCTTCGGCGTCCTCGCCCTGTGCCGGGACCTTCCGCTCCCCCGTGACCTCCCCGTACGCGCTGCCCCCGTTGTTCCCCCCGTTGCCCCCCACAGGCACGTCAACCACCGTCATGTACGACGGGTGCTGACGCCCGGCGCCACGAACGCACCCCCGTCCACTCCCGGCGCCGGACTTCTCGATGCTCCGGCCGACGTCATGGAGACGCGTGACAACTGCGCTTGCGGTGATGCTGTGAGTTGCGTTCATCTCGCGCCCCCCATCGGTGGAGTCCGTCCGTTCCTTGTGCCAATGAGCTTGCCGGGGCAGTTTCATGGCCCTGTCCGCCGACTGTCACAGGCCTGTCACAGGGCCTGCCGTCCGTGCGCGGAGGGTGCGCCGGATGTATGAGTCGGCCCCAACTGTCGAACTGGGGCTCCACCATGGGTCAGAATGACCAGCGTGCCTTTCCTGTTGCTGATCGAGGACGACGACGCCATCCGCACGGCCCTCGAACTCTCGCTGTCGCGCCAGGGCCACCGTGTGGCCACTGCCGCGACGGGAGAGGACGGCCTGAAACTGCTGCGTGAGCAGCGGCCGGACCTGATCGTGCTGGATGTGATGCTGCCCGGGATCGACGGCTTCGAGGTGTGCCGGCGTATCCGGCGCACCGACCAGCTGCCGATCATTCTGCTGACCGCGCGCAGCGACGACATCGACGTCGTGGTCGGGCTGGAGTCCGGTGCCGACGACTATGTGGTGAAACCCGTGCAGGGCCGGGTGCTCGACGCCCGTATCCGCGCGGTGCTGCGTCGCGGCGAGCGCGAATCCACCGACTCCGCGTCCTTCGGGAGCGTGGTGATCGACCGTTCCGCCATGACCGTGACCAAGAACGGGGAGGATCTGCAGCTCACGCCGACCGAGCTGCGCCTCCTGCTGGAGCTGAGCCGCCGACCGGGTCAGGCCCTGTCCCGGCAGCAGCTGCTGCGGCTGGTCTGGGAGCACGACTACCTCGGTGACTCCCGGCTGGTCGACGCGTGTGTGCAGCGGCTGCGGGCCAAGGTGGAGGACGTGCCGTCCTCGCCGACGCTGATCCGTACCGTCCGGGGTGTGGGCTACCGACTGGACTCGCCTCAGTGAGCGATGCCGTCAAACGGAGCCTGCTCACCGGGCTTCGCTGGACCAGTCTGCGGCTGCGTCTCGTCGTGGTGTTCGCGCTGGTGGCGCTGACCGCCGCGGTGTCCGCCTCGGGGATCGCGTACTGGCTGAACCGCGAGGCCGTGCTGACCCGTACCCAGGACTCCGCGCTCGGGGACTTCCGCCAGGAGATGCAGGGCCGGGCCGCCTCGCTGCCGCTCCATCCCACCAGGGACGACCTGCAGAACGCCGCGGTGCAGATGGCGAGCAGCTCGCCCGGCTACAGCGTGCTGCTGGTCGACGAGCGCGACACCGGCAAGCCGATCGTCGGCAACTCCGACCTGGACACCTTCACGCTCGACAACGTGCCGCTGTCGCTGCAGAAGGCGGTCAACAAGAAGCAGCCGCTGGAGGCGGGCAACAAGTACGAGTACCACCTGTTCTGGCAGCGGACCAGTATCCGCGGCACGCCGTACCTGGTGGGCGGTACGAAGATCATCGGCGGTGGCCCGACCGGCTACATGCTGAAGTCGCTCGACCAGGAACGGCAGGATCTCAACTCCCTCGCCTGGTCCCTGGGGATCGCCACCGGGCTCGCGCTGATCGGCTCGGCCCTGCTCGCACAGGCCGCGGCGACGACCGTGCTGCGGCCCGTTCAGCGGCTCGGCGACGCGGCCCGCAAGCTCGGCGAGGGCAAGCTCGACACCCGGCTCGTGGTGTCCGGCACGGATGAACTGGCCGATCTCTCCCGTACGTTCAACAGGACCGCGAATTCGCTGGAGAAGCGGGTCGCGGACATGAGCGCCCGGGACGAGGCGAGCCGGCGGTTCGTCGCCGACATGTCGCACGAGCTGCGTACCCCGCTCACCGCGCTGACCGCCGTCACCGAGGTGCTGGAGGACGAGGCGGACAGCCTCGACCCGATGATCGCGCCGGCGGTACGCCTGGTGGTGAGCGAGACCCGGCGCCTCAACGACCTGGTGGAGAACCTGATGGAGGTCACCCGCTTCGACGCGGGTACGGCCCGGCTCGTCCTCGACACCGTCGACGTCGCCGACCAGGTCACCGCCTGCATCGATGCCCGTGCCTGGCTGGACGCGGTGGACCTGGACGCCGAACGCGGCATGATGGTCCGCCTCGACCCGCGCCGGCTCGATGTGATCCTGGCGAATCTGATCGGCAACGCGCTCAAGCACGGCGGTTCGCCGGTACGGGTCGCGGTGCGGACCGAGGGCGACCAGCTCGTCATCGAGGTGCGCGACCACGGTCCGGGCATCCCCGAGGACGTGCTGCCGCATGTCTTCGACCGGTTCTACAAGGCCAGCGCCTCGCGCCCGCGTTCCGAGGGCAGCGGTCTCGGCCTGTCGATCGCCATGGAGAACGCGCACATCCACGGCGGTGACATCACGGCCGCGAACTCGCCGGACGGCGACGGCGCGGTGTTCGTGCTGCGGCTGCCGCGCGATGCCGAGCAGCTCACCCGTTCCGACGGCGGGCACGACCCCGGGGACCGGGACGAGGAGGGCGAGGCCACGTGATGGGCAGCGACAACCGCCGGGCGCGCCGTTCGGCCCTGGCGCTGGCCGGTGCCGTGGCCGGGGCGGTACTGGCCGCGGGCTGCGGGATCAGGTCCACCTCGGTGCCGGTGGACGCCGGGGCCGCGCCGTCCCAGGTGCCGTGCACGATGTCCGCTGAGGACATCACGACGCAGGCCCTCAAGGGCATACCCGTACAGATCTACCTGGTCTGCTCCTCGCAGCTGGTCACGGTGGACCGTACGGTGCAGGTCGACGGGACCGGCTCGGACCGTGTCCCGGTGGCGCAGGCGCTCCTGGACGAACTGCGGCAGAAGCCGCCCGCCGAGGAACGGCGGGCCGGGTACTCCACGGCCGTCCCGGAGAACCTGCGGGTCGGCGCGGCCCGCACCGGCGACCGGCAGGGCACGCTGCGGCTCAGCGAGCAGCCGGAGGACCTGCGGTCCGAGGCGCTGGCGCAGATCGTGTGCACGTACGCGGAGAGCGACACGCTCGCCCCGAACGGCACGGTGGTGCTGGGCGGGCCGGGGAACTACGCGCCGCGCGGCTATCTGTGCACCTCGGAGATGAAGGCGCGGCCCAAGGTGGTCCCGACGCCGGGGGCGGGCAAGGGGGCCTGAGCGGGGCGCACGGGGTGTCCGGCGGCCGGTTCTCCGGCCTCGGGCGGCCCGGGGCGGCCGGGCCCGGATCCGTGCTCCCGCGCCGGACGGGCCGGATTCCGGGTCGGCGGAACCGATCCTGCCGTTCGTGGCGTCTTGGGGGACGTGCGTCAAGGTTCGGACGGTCAAGCCGTCATCCGCTTCCGCGCGGCCGGGGTTTCTCTCCTCCTCGCGCATCTGCTGCTTGTCGGGTGGCTGACCCTGCGCCCCCTCGACGTGCCCTGGACGACCGCCTCGAATCTTCATCCGCTCGCCGGTATCCGAGCCGACCTGTCCCTCGGCCCGGTCGAGGCCGCCCGCCGGATCGGTGAGGGCCTGCTGCTGCTCGCCCCGCTGGGCGTACTGCTGCCGATGGCCGGGGGCCGGCTCGCCGTCTCCCCGTGGGCCTCGCTGGCCCGTACCGTCGCGGCGGGGGCGCTGATCTCCACGACCATCGAACTGGCCCAGACCGGGGTGCCCGGACAGGTCGTCGACGTCGACTCGCTGCTGCTGAACACGACCGGCGTGGCGCTCGCCCACCTGCTCGTCGTACCCATGTGCCGGGCCCGGCTGCGCCGCAGGAAGCAGGAGCGCGTCAGGGTGGCCCCCCGCCCCAGGGACGAGCCGGGCCAGGGTGCGACCCCGACGATTCCCAGGGTCGGGATCGCCCCGTAGAGCGACGCTTTGCCCCCCTTCGCCGGGCCACCATGGAGCCATCGGGAGCACGAGGAGCTGCTCCCTCAGCAACGGTTCGCGAAGGAGCCCACCATGGCCGCACTTGCCCGCCCCCGTGACGGACGCATGATCGGCGGAGTGTGCGCAGCGCTGGCACGGCGCTTCGGCACCTCCGCGGGAACCATGCGCCTCATCTTCCTGGTCTCCTGCCTGCTGCCGGGGCCGCAGTTCCTGCTCTACCTGGTGCTGTGGGTGCTGTTCCCGTCCGAGAAGACGTCGTCGGCCACCGCCTGGTGACCCTCGTACGTACACGCCTGTGGGGGGGGGAACCAGTCCTGGTGTTCCCCCCACAAGGGTGGGCGGGGGGTCGAAGCCAAGAGAGAGAAGGTTTTTCCACCAGGCTATTT
>NZ_JBHWIY010000003.1:66562-190467 GCF_042731715.1 Streptomyces sp. NPDC059832
TGCTATCGCTCCGACCCTGTTTGGGGGAGAGCGCCTCGGTCGCTCCCCCCCCCCCACAGGCGTGTACGGGTGTCAGACGCCGAGCGGGAGACCGTTGGCCGACAGGCCGCTGGTCTTCATGCCGCCCGCGGGCAGACCGCCGAGCAGGCCCTTGACCGGGGTGGTGGCGTCGCCGACGAGCTTCTGCTGGCCGGTGCCGAGGAGCTTGGTGGCCGTCTCCTGGACCGGCAGGCTCTTGGTCGCGGTCTCCAGCGCCGTGCCCGCGACCGGCAGGGCGGTGGTCGCGGCGTCGGCCGGCAGCACCGCGGCGGAGGCGGTACCCGCGGCGGCGGCGGCGAAAGCGGCACCGAGAGCGGCGACGCCGAGAGTCCTGACAGCAGACTGCTTCATGTGAAATTCATCCTTGGGGAGAGGGACGTGGGGACTCCGAAACGTAGCCACCCCATCACCCTTCCCGCAAACATGCCGACACGCGGAGAAAGGCCGGGAATTCGACGTCCCGGCCGTTCTCCGCAAGGGCGTCGATCAGCCCACGGAAGTAGAAGAAACGCTGGTCGCAGCGGTCTGCTCGAAGAGCCACTCGGACTTCAGCTCGGCATATCCCGGCTTGATGACATCGTTGATCATCGCCAGACGCTCATCAAAAGGAATGAATGCCGACTTCATCGCATTGACGGTGAACCACTGCATGTCGTCGAGCGTGTATCCGAAAGTCTCGGTCAGCTTCTCGAATTCGCGGCTCATGCTCGTGCCGCTCATCAGCCGGTTGTCCGTGTTCACGGTGGCCCGGAAATGCAGCTTCCGCAGCAGCCCGATGGGGTGCTCGGCGTACGAGGCGGCGGCGCCGGTCTGGAGGTTGGAGGTCGGGCACAGCTCCAGCGGGATGCGCTTGTCCCGTACGTAGGAGGCGAGGCGGCCGAGCTTCACGCCGCCGTCGTCGGCGACCTCGATGTCGTCGATGATGCGGACGCCGTGCCCCAGCCGGTCCGCACCGCACCACTGCAGCGCCTGCCAGATCGACGGCAGGCCGAAGGCCTCGCCCGCGTGGATGGTGAAGTGGTTGTTCTCGCGCTTGAGGTACTCGAAGGCGTCGAGGTGCCGGGTGGGCGGGAAGCCCGCCTCCGCGCCCGCGATGTCGAAGCCGGCCACGCCCTGGTCGCGGTAGCGGTTGGCCAGCTCGGCGATCTCCAGGGAGCGGGCGGCGTGCCGCATCGCGGTGAGGAGGGCGCCCACACGGATGCGGTTCCCGTCCCGGCGGGCCCGCTGCTCGCCCTCGCGGAAGCCCTCGTTGACCGCCTCGACGACCTCTTCGAGGGTCAGCCCGCCCTCCAGGTGCTGCTCGGGGGCGTACCGCACCTCGGCGTACACGACACCGTCCGCGGCCAGGTCCTCGGCACACTCGGCGGCCACCCGGACCAGCGCCTCGCGGGTCTGCATGACGGCACAGGTGTGGGCGAAGGTCTCCAGGTAGCGCTCCAGCGATCCGGAGTCGGCCGCCTCGCGGAACCAGATGCCGAGCTTGTCGGGCTCGGTCTCGGGAAGTCCTTCGTATCCGCTCGCGAGGGCGAGGTCGACGATCGTCCCCGGGCGCAGGCCGCCGTCGAGATGGTCGTGCAGAAGCACCTTGGGGGCACGCCGGATCTGATCCTGGCCGGGCACATGAAGGGTCGGGCTCATCATCTGGGCACTCTAGTCCCTACGCGCGTAGATTGTCGCTCGTCGATACGTAACAGTGACCGCCAATACAGGTGGAGTACACCCACCCTTCTGACACTGTTCTGTCATGTCACAGAGCGCACTCCCCCTGCCTGCAGCCAGGCTGGGACGGGCCGTCAGGACGGCCGGAGCTCCAACCGCGGTCAGCGGCGTGGTCCTGCTGCTCCCGGACGGCGAGGCCGACTCGCACCGCCGCCCCTCCCCTCTCTCCTACGCATCCCAACTCCCGCTGGCCCGCGCCCTGGCCCGCGCGGGCCAGGAGGACGGGCTCGCCGCGCACGTCGTGCGCTACCGCTGCCGGGGCTGGAACGCAACAGCCGCCCACCTCGCGGCGGACGCCGAGTGGGCGGTGGACGAGGTCGTACGGCGTTACGGCGACGTCCCCGTCTGCCTGACCGGCCACGGCATGGGCGGCCGGGCCGCACTCCGCGCGGGCGGCCACGCGGCGGTCGACTCCGTCCTGGCGATGGCCCCCTGGCTGCCCGAGGAGGAGGCGGACGGGCCGGAGCCGGTGAAGCATCTGCTGGGCCGCCAGGTGCTGCTCGTCCACGGCACCAACGACGCCCGCACCGACCCCGAACTGTCCTTCCGGCTGGCCGAGCGCGCCAAGAAGACCAACCGCGACACCTGCCGCTTCGAGGTCCACTCGGACGGCCACGGCCTGCGCCAGCACCGGGCCGAAGTGACGGCCCTGGCCGCGGACTTCGTACGCGGTTCGCTGTTCGGCCGCGCCTACGCCCGCCCGGTGGCCGACGCCCTGGCGGCACCGCCTCCGCTGGGGTTGCGCATGCCGCTGGCGGCAGGGTTCGGGAAGTCGCTGCGTGGGTGAGGGAGCGTCGCTGCCGCCCGGACAGGGGCAGTGATCCCCCGCGCGGGGACGGTCCCGGCCGAACGGTTCCCCGGCCGGGAAGCGCCGGCGTGGTCCCCGCGCGCCGGGACGGCGCCGTCAGTCCGGCAGCAGATGCCCTCGACGCGACAGCAGGAAGCGCTTGAAGGCGGCCACCGGTGGGGTGTCGGGGTGGCCGTCCAGCCAGGCGACACCGATTTCGCGGGCTGCCCTCGGGGCCGTGACGGTGAGTTCGACGACGCCGGGGCGGGGCACGGCGGGCGGGGGGAGCAGGGCCACGCCCAGGCCGGCCGCGACCAGGCCGCGCAGGGTCTCCGCCTCCTCGCCCTCGAAGGCTACGCGGGGGGTGAAGCCCGCCTCGGTGCACAGGTCGTCGGTGATCCGGCGCAGGCCGTAGCCCGGTTCGAGGGTGACGAACTTTTCGTCGGCGGCCTCCGCGAGGCGGATGCGGCGGCGGGTGGCGAGGCGGTGGTCCTCGGGGACGACGAGGCGCAGGCGCTGTTCGTCCAGGCGGCGGGCGACGAGGTCGGGGGCGTCCGGGACGGGTGAGGTGAGGCAGAGGTCCAGGCCGCCGGCTCTCAGCCGTTCGATCATCGCCTCGCCGTAGTTCTGCACGAGCTGGAAGCGGACCCGGGGGTGGTCGGCGCGGAAGGCGCGGATGAGGGCGGGGACGGTCTCCGAGCCCATGGTGTGCAGGAAGCCGAAGGCGACCTTGCCGGTGGCCGGGTCGGCGTCGGCCCGTACCGAATCGGCGGCCTTCTCGACCTCGGCGAGGGCCCGCTCGGCGGAGCCGAGGAAGGTGCGGCCCGCCGGGGTGAGCGAGACGGTACGGCCCTTGCGGGCGAACAGGGCGACTCCCAGGTCCTGTTCGAGCCTGACCATCGCCCGCGACAGCGTCGACTGCGGGACGCCGAGCTCCTGCGCGGCGCGTGTGACGTGCTCGTGGCGGGCCACCGCCTCGAAGTGGGCCAGTCGCGGTGCGAGCACGGCGCGAATGTCTTCTTCGTAACTACTGGGTGACAGCCGGGGCTGTGAGCTGCGTTCATGCACCATGGGATTGATTATCGCCACTTCGTGCATTGGACGCATGAAACCGGAGAGCCTACTTTCGAAGCATGCCTCCTGCCAGTACCGGGGCGTCCACCCTCACCGTGGCCGCCTCGCCCCAGCCGTCCCCCGTCGCCACCGCCGGCTCCGCCGCGCCGGACCGTCTCGAACCGGGCCGCCCCGGCTACCGCCGGATGAGCTTCGCGCTCTTCGCCGCAGGTGTCGCGACGTTCGCACTTCTCTACTCCACGCAGGCCCTGCTGCCCGCCGTCTCCGCCTCCCTCGGCGCCACGGCCGGACAGGCCAGCTGGACGGTCTCCGCGGCGACGGGCGCACTGGCGCTGTGCGTGCTGCCGATGAGCGCGCTCTCCGAGCGGTTCGGACGGCGGCAGATGATGACCGCCTCGCTGACGGTCGCGGTACTGGTCGGGCTGCTCGTCCCCTTCGCCCCCTCGCTGGGCTGGCTGATCGCGCTGCGCGCCGTCCAGGGCGCGGCACTGGCCGGGCTGCCCGCCTCCGCGATGGCGTATCTGGCCGAGGAGGTACGGCCGAAGGCACTGGTCGCCGCGATCGGGCTGTTCGTGGCCGGCAACAGCATCGGCGGCATGAGCGGCCGCATCCTCACCGGCTGGATCGCCCAGCTGTGGGGCTGGCGCGCGGCGCTCGGCGCGGTCGGGCTGCTGGCCGTGGCCTGCGCGGTCGTCTTCCACTTCATGATCCCCAGGGCGCGGAACTTCACCCCGGGAACGCTGAACCCGAAGGCCCTCGCGAAGACGGTGGGCGGGCACCTCGCCGATCCGCTGCTGCGTCGGCTGTACGCGATCGGCGCGCTGTTCATGACGGTGTTCGGCGCGGTCTACACGGTGATCGGCTACCGCCTGGTGGAGGCGCCGTTCAACCTCCCGCAGGGTGTCGTCGGCTCGATCTTCCTGGTCTACCTCGTCGGTACGGTCTCCTCCGCCGCGGCCGGCCGGCTGGTCGCCCGGCTCGGCCGCCGGGGCGCGCTGTACCTGGCCGTCTCCACCACGGCCGCCGGTCTGCTGCTCTCCCTCGCCGACCAGCTGGCCGCCGTACTCCTCGGCCTGGTCCTGATCACGGCGGGCTTCTTCGCCGGGCACGCGGTCGCCTCCTCGTCCGTGAGCCGTACCGCGACGAAGGGCCGCGCCCAGGCGTCGGCGCTCTACCAGTCCGCGTACTACCTGGGCTCCAGCGCGGGCGGCACGCTCGGCGCGGTCGCCTTCCACGCCGGGGGCTGGGCCGGGACCGTGTCGCTGGGGCTGCTCGCGGTGCTCGGCGTCGTCTCGATCACGCTGTACGGGACGCGGGCCGCCCGCGCCGAGCGGCGCCGGCCGGTTCCGTCGGCGTCCGTACAGAACTGAGACATACGGCGCACAACCTTCCACTCCCCGACGCGCGTCTAGCAGGCGGAATCGCCTCACGGCGCGCGAAGGGGAGTTGGGTACATGAGAGTCGCGGGGAACATACGGGGAGTACGGCTGCGGCGCGGGCTCGCGCTGTCGGTCGCGGGTCTGACCGCGGTACCGGCCCTGGTGCTGGCCACCGGCGGGCAGGCGCAGGCGGCGTCCTGCACGACGTCCACCGGGCCGTACCAGAAGCAGGTCGAGAAGTATCTGAACCGGCCGGTCGACGGCAAGCAGTCGGCCGCCGACTGCAAGGCGATCAGGTCGTTCCAGAGCACGTACGGGGTCACCCCCACCATCGGGTACGCGGGTCCGGTCACCTGGCGCACGATGAAGACGATCACGGCCCAGAAGGCGGCCGGCAAGAACCCGAACAAGGACAAGAAGTGCCCCACCAACAAGGGGCGCATCGCGTGCGTGGACCTGACCCGGCAGCTGAGCTGGATCCAGGACGGCAGCAAGCTGAAGTTCGGACCCGTGCCGGTACGGACCGGGCGGGACAAGTACGAGACCCGCACCGGGTCGAAGAAGATCTACTGGCGGCACATCAACCACGTCTCGTCGATCTACCACGTGTCGATGCCGTACTCGCAGTTCTTCGACGGGGGCCAGGCGTTCCACGCGGTGGGCGTGAAGATGTGGAACCCGCCGGGGTCGCACGGCTGCGTCAACATGCGTACCGCCGACGCCAAGTCGTACTGGAATCTGCTGAGGAACGGCGACGACGTCCACGTGTACGGGCGCAAGCCCGGAACGTGACCGGAATCCGGGCGGTTCCGGTACTTCACGCCCCCGTTGTCAGTGGCCTGCGGTAGCTTCCGGAGTGCCGAAGTGGGCGGCGTCACAGCGCAACAGGGGTGGAGCGATGAGTGATCTGACAGCGACGACGGACATCGACAGCCGTCTGGAGGGACACCGGGTCGAGCTGACCGGTTACTGCTACCGGATGCTCGGTTCGGCCTTCGAGGCGGAGGACGCGGTGCAGGACACGCTGGTGCGTGCCTGGCGCAACTTCGACAAGTTCGAGGGGCGTTCCTCGCTGCGCTCCTGGCTGTACCGCATCGCCACCAACGTCTGCCTGGACATGCTGAACGCCGGGAACAAGCGGGCCCGTCCGGTCGATCTGACGGGCCCGACGCCACTCGCCCAGGCAGCGCTGAACCCCTTGCCGGAGAACACCTGGCTGGAGCCGATGCCGGACGGGCGCATCCTGCCGACGGTGGCCGACCCGGCGGAGGCCGCCGTGGCGCGGGAGTCGGTGCGCCTCGCGTTCGTCGCCGCGCTCCAGCATCTGCCGCCCAAGCAGCGCGCCGTGCTGATCCTGCGCGAGGTGCTGGCCTGGAAGGCGAGCGAGGTCGCCGAGCTGCTCGACACCTCGGTCGCCTCGGTCAACAGCGCCCTCCAGCGGGCGCGGGCCACCCTCAGCGAACACGAGGGCGAGGCCGCCGACGCCGCGAATCCGCTCGACGAGGAGCAGCGCAAGCTCCTTGAGCGATACGTGGCGGCCTTCGAGGGCTACGACATGGCGGCGCTGACCGCGCTGCTCCATGAGGACGCCGTGATGACCATGCCGCCGTTCGACCTCTGGCTCCAGGGGCACGACGACATCACCGGCTTCATGCTCTCCATCGGCGCAAGCTGTGCGGGCTCCCGCCTGGTGGCGACATCGGCGAACGGCACCCCGGCGTTCGCGCACTACAAGCCGAATCCGGACGGGCCCGGGTTCGTGCCGTGGGCGGTGCAGGTCATCGACATCTCGGACGGGGCCGTCACCGGGATGCACTGCTTCCTGGACACCCCGCGCTGGTTCCCGCTCTTCGGCCTGCCGGACCATCTCGACGCCGACGCGGCGTGAGACGCGGCTTACGGAACGGGCTGGTGACCGGCTGGGTGGTGCTGGCGGCCGGTGGCTGGGGGCTGACCCAGTGGATGGGCGAGCCGTCCGCCACCGGCGGCCCCGGGCCCGGGTCGGCCCGGACCCCCGGGCCCGGCGGTGAACCGGGACCACAGCCCGAGTCCGACTGCGACGACCTCATCAGCGCCGCGTCCCGGCGTCCTACCGCCACCCCGGCCCCGCTCCTCAAGGCGTCGGCGGCCCCGGTCGACGGCGGGACCGTCCGGTTCCGGCAGGTGGTCTGCGACGAGGCCAGGCTCGCGGACTGAGCGGGGGCGGGGCCCGGGGCGGCCCGTACGCTCAGCCCCCGCCCTCCCCCGCCCCTTGTCCCGTCCCGCACTCCAGGTCCACCACATCGGCCAGCCCGACCAGGCCGAGCAGGCTCTGCAGTTCGGGCGGCACATTGCGCAGCCGCAGTCTCCTGCCGCCCGCCCGGCGCGCGACGAGCCCCAGTCGCGCTATCGCCTCGACCAGAGCCAGATCCACGTGCACGACCCCGCCCACATCGCAGTCCACCCCCGCGTCCGGGTCGCGGACGGCGCCGTCGGGGTCGTACAGCAGCGTCTCCAGCTCGGCGCAGAGTCCCGGCACCGCGGCCCTGGTGACGCGGCCGGTGACGACGAGAAGGTTCGGGGTCATGGGTTCCACATCTGGGAGACCGGTCCGGCGGCCGAAACTCATCGCTGCCCGGCCCCGTCCTTTCCGGGCCGCCCGGCCCGGCGAACGCCCCGCGCCCGCCCGGGATCGATGAACTTCGGTCAACTCCGGTTACCTGTGCGGTTTCTGTGAACCTTCCCCACCAATTCCCCCTCTAGGTACGTGAACCGGCCGGCACCGGCGTCTCATCGGTGCCGACTGACCAGTGGCCCCTCGGGGGCCGCCTGATTCTCCAGGGGGAGAGTTGCGCAGACACGTGAGAAGCGCGTGTGTTTCGACCGTCGCCGCGGCCGCCGCCGTGGCACTCGCGGCCGGGATGACAACCCCGGCCATGGCACAGCCCGACGCCGCCCGCTCCGGCACCGCCCGCCCGGCCGGCGCCGGGTCCGCCGACCGGCACGAGCTGACGCTCATCACCGGCGACCGCGTCACCGTGGACGCCAAGGGCAAGGTCGCGTCCTTCCGGGCCGCCCAGGGGCGCGAACACATACCCGTGCAGCGGCAGATACGCGACGGGCACACCCTGCTCGTCCCGGCCGACGCACACCGGCTGATCAGCTCCGGCAAGCTGGACCGCCGGCTGTTCGACATCACCGAGCTGAACCGGGCGGAGAACCGCAGGGCCCAGAAGTCGGGCCTGAAGCTGATCGTCTCCTACCGGGGCGCCCAGACCGCGACCGCCGAGGCCGAGGTCCGGAACGCGGGCTCCACCCGGGTCGGCCTGACCCTGAACTCGCTGAACGCCCAGTCGGTGACCACGCCGCAGCGTGACGCCCAGGACATCTGGCAGGCGCTCACCGCCAAGGCGGCGCACGGTGCGCAGCGCACCACGGCCGCCGGTATCGACCGGGTCTGGCTGGACGGGGTGCGCCGGGCCAGCCTCGACAAGAGCGTGCCGCAGATCGGCACCCCTGCCGCCTGGAAGGCCGGTTATACCGGGAAGGGCGTCAAGATCGCCGTCCTGGACACCGGTGTGGACGCCACCCACCCCGATCTCCAGGGCCGGATCCTCGGCACGAAGAACTTCACCGCCTCGCCCGACGTCAAGGACCGGGTCGGCCACGGCACCCATGTCTCCTCGATCGCGGCCGGTTCGGGCGCCAAGTCGGGCGGCAAGTTCAAGGGCGTGGCCCCGGACGCCAAGCTGCTGGAAGGCAAGGTGCTCGACGACGACGGCTTCGGCGACGACTCCGGCATCCTGGCCGGCATGGAGTGGGCGGTCGCACAGGGCGCCGACATCATCAACCTGAGCCTCGGCGGCAGCGACACCCCCGAGGTCGACCCGCTCGAAGCGGCGGTCAACAAGCTGTCGGCCGACAAGGGCGTCCTGTTCGCCATCGCGGCGGGCAACGAGGGCGACTCGGCCGGTACGGTCGACTCCCCGGGCAGCGCGGACGCCGCGCTGACCGTCGGCGCGGTCGACGACAAGGACCAGATCGCCGACTTCTCCAGCCGTGGCCCGCGCATCGGCGACGGGGCGATCAAGCCCGATGTCACCGCCCCCGGCGTGGACATCACGGCGGCGGCCGCACCCGGCTCCGCCATCGACCAGGAGGTCGGGCAGAACCCGCCCGGCTATCTGACGATCTCCGGTACGTCGATGGCGACCCCGCACGTCGCGGGCGCCGCGGCGCTCCTCAAGCAGCAGCACCCGGAGTGGAAGTACACCGAGCTCAAGGGCGCGCTGACGGCCTCGACCAAGCCGGGCGCGTACACGCCGTTCGAGCAGGGCTCGGGCCGGATCGCGGTCGACCGGGCGATCACCCAGACCGTCGTCGCCGACCCGGTCTCGGTGAGCTTCGGGGTGCAGCAGTGGCCGCACACCGATGACACCCCGGTCACCAAGAAGGTGACGTACCGCAACCTCGGCACGACCGACGTCACCCTCGACCTCGCGGTCACGGCCACCGGCCCGAAGGGCAAGCCCGCCCCGGCCGGCTTCTTCGGCGTCGGCGCCGACAAGGTGACCGTCCCCGCGGGCGGCACCGCGGATGTGCCGCTGACCGTGAACACCAAGCTCGGCGGCACGGCCGACGGCACCTACTCCGCGTACGTCGTCGCGACGGGCGGCGGCCAGAGCGTCCGCACCGCGGCCGCGGTCGAGCGGGAGATCGAGTCGTACGACCTCACGATCAAGACCACCGGGCGCGACGGCAAGCCCGCCGAGTTCGCCGATACCGACCTCTTCGGTCTCACCGGTAAGGCGCTCGGCCAGTGGCTCGCCCCGACGAGCACCGACGGTACGGCCAAGGTCCGGGTCCCCGCCGGCGGATACGTACTGAACACGGGCGTCACCGTCGACCCCGAGGACTACGCCAAGGGCACCGACTGGCTGGCGCAGCCGAAGCTGGACGTCACCAAGAACCTCACCGTGACGCTCGACGCGCGCAAGGCGAAGCCGGTGAACATCACCGTGCCCGCCACCGGGACGAAGTCCCTGCTGGCCGCGCCCGACCTCCAGTTCACGGCCGATGACGTCGGCTACTCCTACGGCTGGATCCTCGACACGTACAAGAACTTCCGCACCGCGCACTTCGGCCCGAAGGTGACCGACGGTTCGCTCTCCCAGCACTGGATCGGCAGCTGGTCCAAGGGAGCCTCGACCCGGTACGACATCGTGGCCGGCGGTCCGGTGACCCAGGCGGCCACCGGTTTCGAGCGGAAGTACACCGCCGGCCAGCTGGCCAAGGTGGGGATCTCGCTCGGCTCGCCCGCCAGGGGCAAGACCGGTGAATTCGCCGCCTCGGGCATGCTGCCCGACTCGGACGGCGCCTGGTCGGCCTGGTCGCTCCACAAGATCCCCGGCAATGTCACCTCCTACGTCTCCACCGCCGACAAGGTGAAGTGGAGCTTCGACTTCGAGCAGGACGGCGGAGTCGACGCGGACGGCTACCCGGTGACCGACGCGTCGTACGTCCTCGGCGCCCCGCAGTCCTTCAAGGCGGGGAAGTCCTACACGAAGAAGGTCAACACCGCGGTGTTCGGCCCCGCGGTCACCTCCGAGTACGGCATCCTGCGCGACGGCAACGACATCGTCGGCATGCTGCCGCTGGTGGCCGACGGACAGGGCAACCTCGGTGGTTCCGCCTACAGTTCGGCCAAGACGGTCCTGTACCGCAACGGCAAGAAGCTCGCCCAGAACGAGGACCCGCTGCTGGGCGACACCCCCATCGCCGTTCCGTCCGCCGCCGCCGACTACCGGCTGACGACCTCGGCCCGGCGCAGCACCAAGCTGTCCCCGGTCTCCACCCGGATCGACGCGAGCTGGACCTTCCGCTCCCAGCGGACCTCGGGCCCGGTCATGCTGCCGGTCTCCACGGTGCGGTTCACGCCCAATGTCACCGTGGACAGCAAGGTCACGGCCGGCCGGACCGCTTCCGTGCCCGTGACGGTGCAGGGCGCGGCCGCCGGGAAGAACCTCAAGTCGCTGACGGTGTACGTCAGTTACGACGCCGGTAAGACCTGGAAGAAGTCCACGGTCAAGGCGGGCAAGATCTCCGTGAAGAACCCGGCCAAGGGGAAGTCCATCTCCTACCGGGCGAACGTCACGGACAAGAAGGGCAACAAGTCGTCGGTGTCGATCTACAACGCCTACTTCGGCAAGTGAGCGCCTAGCCACCCCGACGGCATGACGGCGGCCCGCCGGGACGGATACCTCCGCCCCGGCGGGCCGCTCGCGTTTCCGGACCGCACCGGGAGGACCGGAAACGCGACATCGCTCAGCTGACCGGGAAAATCCCGGTGTCCAGGTCCAGCCCGAACGGCTGGGGCAGCGTCAGCTTCTCCCCGTACTCGACTGTGTCCAGCACCCGGTAGGTGCCGCCATCGGGCTCCCCGTAGAGCGTGGCGGTGGGGCGGCCCGAGTGCCACGGGTCGAGCAGCAGGAACAGCTCGACACCGGCCTTCGCGCATCCGTGCACCTTGCCGATGCGGTCGTGGTTGGCGTTGGCCTGCGAGGTGATCTCGACGACGAGCCGGGCCTCCTCGGCCGGGACGCGGTTGCCCGGCCCGATCACCACTGCGTCCGGTACGACGACCAGATCGGGGATGTAGAGCCCGGCCCGCCCCGGCACCGAGACGCCGAGGGTCTGGAAGATCTCCCAGTCCTCCGGAAGCACGGAGTAAAGCCTGCGCTGCAGCCGCGCGGCGGTGAGACTGTGCTCCTTGGACGGCGGTGGCGACACGGTGACGATCCCCTCGATGATCTCCACCTTGCAGCCCTCGGGTGCGTCCGTCTCCTCCCAGATCCGGACGAGGTCGTCCCACTCCTGGCCGTGGCCGGGGGTGGGATCGACGGTGAGTGCGCTCATGGCGGTCTCCTCTTATCGGCGCGTCACCGAGTCCAGCATGCCGAACGGGACCGGCGGTGGTCCACCGATCCCGTTCACCCGAATGGGAAAGCCACAGGTCAGGCGATACGTTCCCGCACCACCGGAGTGGCGGTGAAGGCCGTGCCGGCCGGGGCGATGTCGTACGCGTCGGGCAGGGCCTTCAGTGCGTAGTCGAACTTCTCGGGGGTGTCGGTGTGCAGCGTCAGCAGCGGCTGTCCGGCCGTCACCGTGTCGCCCGGCTTGGCGTGCAGTTCGACGCCCGCGCCCGCCTGGACCGGGTCCTCCTTGCGGGCCCGGCCCGCGCCGAGGCGCCAGGCGGCGACGCCGATGTCGTACGCGTCCAGGCGGGTCAGTACGCCAGTGGACGGGGCCGTGACCACGTGCTGCTCGCGGGCGACCGGGAGCGTGGCGTCCACGTCGCCTCCCTGGGCGGAGATCATGCGGCGCCAGACGTCCATCGCGGAGCCGTCGGCGAGGGCCTTCTCCGGGTCGGCGTCCTTGAGCCCGGCCGCGTCCAGCATCTCGCGGGCCAGGGCGAGGGTGAGGTCGACGACGTCCCTGGGGCCGCCGCCGGCCAGCACCTCGACCGATTCGCGCACCTCCAGGGCGTTGCCCGCGGTCAGGCCGAGCGGGGTGGCCATGTCGGTGAGCAGGGCGACCGTGCGCACTCCGCTGTCGGTGCCCAGCGCGACCATGGTGGAGGCCAGTTCGCGGGCGTCCTCGATGGTCTTCATGAAGGCGCCGGAGCCGACCTTGACGTCCAGGACGAGCGCGCCGGTGCCCTCGGCGATCTTCTTGGACATGATGGAGCTGGCGATGAGCGGGATGGCCTCGACGGTGCCGGTGACATCGCGGAGCGCGTACAGCTTCTTGTCGGCGGGGGCGAGCCCGTCACCGGCGGCGCAGATCACCGCGCCGGTGGTGTCCAGGACGTTCAGCATCTCCTCGTTGGAGAGGTGGGCGCGCCAGCCGGGGATGGACTCCAGCTTGTCCAGGGTGCCGCCGGTGTGGCCGAGGCCCCGGCCGCTGAGCTGCGGCACGGCGGCGCCGCAGGCGGCGACCAGCGGGGCGAGCGGCAGGGTGATCTTGTCGCCGACGCCGCCGGTGGAGTGTTTGTCGGTGGTGGGCCGGGAGAGCGACGCGAAGTCCATCCGCTCGCCGGAGGCGATCATCGCGGCGGTCCAGCGGGCGATCTCGGTGCGGTTCATGCCGTTCAGCAGGATCGCCATGGCCAGCGCGGACATCTGCTCGTCGGCGACCTCACCGCGGGTGTACGCGTCGATGACCCAGTCGATCTGCTCGGGGGTCAGCTCGCCTCGGTCCCGCTTGGTGCGGATGACGGAGATGGCGTCCATGTCCTGGGAGTCCTTCCGGCCGGTACGTACGGTACGCAAGAGTCCCGAATGACTCTACGCGCATAGAGGGTGGAGATGGGGGTGGCCCTCCCGGCAGGCGGGAGGGCCACCGTGGACGCACTGCGGGCGCCCGCTACTTCAGATGGTCCGGGCCGAACGCCTGCGGCAGCATCTCGTCGAGCGTGCGCAGTCCGTCGGGCGTCTCCAGGACCAGTTCGGGGCCGCCGAACTCGTACAGCAGCTGCCTGCACCGGCCGCACGGCACCAGGATCTCGCCCGCCCCGTCCACGCAGGTGAAGTGGGTGAGCCTGCCGCCCCCGGTGGCGTGCAGCTGGGAGACCAGGCCGCACTCGGCGCACAGCCCGATGCCGTACGAGGCGTTCTCGACGTTGCAGCCGGACACCGTACGGCCGTCGTCGACGCGCGCCGCGGCACCGACCGGGTAGTGCGAGTACGGGACGTACGCGCGGGTCATCACGGACCGTGCGGCGCTCCGCAGCGCCGCCCAGTCGACCTCCGCGGCGGCCGTCACTTGCCCTGGCCCTTCCGGTAGACGAGACCGTCCGCCTTCGGCATGCGCAGGCGTTGCGCCGAGAGCGAGAGGACCAGCAGTGTCGTGACGTACGGAGCGGCGTCCACGAACTGGCTCGGCACCTGGTCCGTCAGCACGTACCAGGTGAAGAGCAGCGCGGAGACCGCTGCCGAGGCCACCGCGGCCACGTACTTCTTCCGGTACAGCTGCCAGAGCAGCACGACCACCAGCAGAATCGCGAGCAGCAGAAGCATCGCGTGCACGTTCTCGGCACCGCCGCGCAGCTTGAGGCTGTCGGTGAAGCCGAACAGGCCCGCACCGAGCGCCATCCCACCGGGCATCCAGTTACCGAAGATCATCGCGGCGAGACCGATGTAACCGCGGCCACCGGTCTGGCTCTCCTGGTAGATGCCGGTGGAGACGATCGCCAGGAAGGCACCGGCGAGTCCGGCCAGACCACCGGAGACGACGACGGCGATGTACTTGTACTTGTAGACGTTGACGCCGAGCGACTCGGCGGCGACCGGGCTCTCGCCGCAGGAGCGCAGCCGCAGACCGAACGAGGTGCGCCACAGCACCCACCAGGTGCCGGGGACCAGCAGCAGCGCGACGACGGTCAGCCAGGACAGGTTGGTGACCAGGCCACCGACGACGCCGGCGATGTCGGAGACGAGGAACCAGTGTTTCTGCTGGAGATCGAGAAGCCAGTCCGACAGCCCCGGAATGGTGATCCGGTCGATCGCCTCGATCCGCGGGGACTGCTTGGACGAACCGCCCTCGACGCCGTCGAAGGCGTAGTTGGAGAGGTAGCGGGTCAGCCCTACCGCGAGGATGTTGATGGCCACACCGGAGACGATGTGGTTCACCCCGAAGGTGACGGTGATGACCGCGTGCAGCAGGCCACCGAGGGCGCCGCCGATGATGCCGAACAGGACACCCACCCACGGGCCCCACTGGAACCCGGCCCAGGCGCCGAACCAGGTGCCCAGGATCATCATGCCTTCGAGACCGATGTTGACGACACCCGCACGCTCGGCCCACAGACCGCCGAGTCCGGCGAGGCCGATCGGGACCGCGAGTTCGAGGGCGCCCGCGACCTGCCCCACGGAGGTCACGTCGTTGGCACCGCTGATCAGGCGGACGAGCGAGACCAGCGCGAGCCCGCCCGCGATGATCAGCAGGATGACGGGCAGGGTGAGCTTGCGGCGGCCGCCGCCCTTCTTGGGGGCGACGCTCGCGGCGGAAACCTGGGTTGCGCTCACAGTGCGGCCTCCTTCTCGGTCGTGAGGGCATGGCCGGCGGCGAGTTCCTCGCCGACCTTCTGCTGCTGGCGGCGGGTTCCGTAACGGCGCACGAGTTCGTAGCTGACGACGACCGAGATCACGATCAGGCCCTGCATGATCGTGGCGATCTCCTTCTCGTACCCGAACTGGTCGAGCGAGGCGGACGTCTTGTCCAGGAAGGCGATCAGCAGGGCGCTGAAGGCGATGCCGACCGGGTTGTTCCGGCCCAGCAGGGCGATGGTGATGCCGGTGAAACCGATTCCGGTCGGGAAGTCGAGGCTGTAGGTGTGCGTGTCACCGAGGAGTGTCGGCATGCCGGCGAGACCGGCGACGGCTCCGGAGATCAGCATCGAGGTGAGGACCATCTTCTTGGCGTCCACACCGGAGGCCTGGGCGGCGCTCTCGCTCTCGCCCGTGGCCCGCAGGTCGAAGCCGAAGCGGGTGCGGTTCAGGACGAACCAGTAGATGACACCGCAGGCGGCCGCGACGAAGGTGAATCCGTAGATCTCCCCCGCCTCCGCTCCCATGGACAGGCCGGGGAACCAGGCGGACTCCGGGATGTCGCCGGTGGTCAGGTTGTTGGAGCCGGCGGGCTGCACACCGAAGTTCTTCGGCAGGATCAGCCAGGCGATCAGCGCGGTCGCGATGGAGTTGAGCATGATCGTCGAGACGACCTCGCTCACCCCTCGCGTGGTCTTGAGGAAGCCGGCGATCCCTGCCCAGAAGGCGCCGACCAGCATCGCGACGATCACGATCAGCGCGATCTGCAGCGCCCCCGGAAGGTCGACGCTCGCGCCGACCAGCGCGGCCACCATCGCGGCGAGCCGGTACTGGCCGTCGACACCGATGTTGAAGAGGTTCATCCGGAAGCCGACGGCGACCGCGAGGGCAGCGAGGTAGTACGTACCCGCCTGGTTGATGATCAGCACCTGCACATCGGCGTACATCGCCGAGTCGAACATCAGCCGATACGGCTCGAACGGGTTCTTGCCCGAGGCGAGCAGCACCACGGTGGTGAGCGCAAAGGCGACGACCAGGGCGAGAACGGGGCCGGCGAAGCCCAGGATCAGCCGGTCCTTGTCGAATTTCTTCATCGGTCCTCGTCCTCCGGTGCTGCCTCAAGATGACCGGTGGCGGCGCCGGTCATGGCCGAGCCCAGTTCCTCCGGGGTGATGGTGCCGGGGTCGGCGTCGGCGACCAGCCGGCCGCGGTACATGACGCGCAGGGTGTCGGAGAGCCCGATCAGCTCGTCCAGGTCCGCCGAGATGAGCAGGACGGCGAGACCCTCGCGGCGCGCCTCCCGGATCTGGTCCCAGATCTGCGCCTGTGCACCGACATCCACTCCGCGGGTGGGGTGCGCGGCAATCAGCAGTTTCGGAGCGTGGCTCATCTCCCGGCCGACGATCAGCTTCTGCTGGTTGCCACCGGAGAGGGAGGCCGCGGTGACCTCGATGCCCGGGGTGCGGACGTCGTACTCGCGCACGATCCGTTCGGTGTCGGCGCGGGCCGCCTTGATGTCCAGCAGCCAGCCCCGGCTGTTGGGCTTTTCCGTGACGTGGCCGAGGATTCGGTTCTCCCAGAGCGAGGCCTCCAGCAGCACGCCGTGTCTGTGCCGGTCCTCGGGGATGTAACCGATACCGCTCTCACGTCGCTTGCGCGTGGGGACGTGCGAGATGTCGTCACCGTCGAGGGTGATCGCCCCGTGGTCGGGGTCCCGCATGCCGACCAGTGCCTCGATCAACTCGGTCTGGCCGTTGCCCTCGACACCGGCGATGCCCAAAACCTCACCCTTGTGGATGGTGAAGTCGATGCCGGCCAGCACGTCACGTACCACGCCGTCCGGGTCGGTGACGCCGAGCGCGAGATTCTCGACACGGAGCATCGGAACGTCCGTCACCGTGGATTCCCGGGTCTCGGGCGAGGGCAGTTCGCTGCCGACCATCAGCTCGGCAAGCTGCTTGGTGGTGGTGTTCGCCGGGTCGGCCGTGCCGACCGTCGTACCGCGGCGGATCACCGTGATGTCGTCGGCGACCGACAGCACCTCGCCCAGCTTGTGCGAGATGAAGATGACGGTCAGGCCCTCTGCCTTGAGCTCGCGCAGGTTGTCGAAGAGCGCGTCGACCTCCTGCGGAACGAGCACGGCCGTCGGCTCGTCCAGGATCAGGATGCGGGCGCCCCGGTAGAGGACCTTGAGGATCTCCACGCGCTGCCGGTCGGCGACGCCGAGGTCCTCGACGAGCGCGTCGGGCCGGACCCCCAGACCGTACGCGTCCGAGATCTCCACGATCTTCTTGCGTGCGGCGGAGCCGATCCCATGCAGTTTCTCGCCGCCGAGAACCACGTTTTCGAGGACGGTGAAGTTGTCGGCGAGCATGAAGTGCTGGTGCACCATGCCGATGCCGCGCTCGATGGCGTCGGCCGGGCTGCCGAACGCCACCTCGACCCCGTCGACCGTGATGGTGCCCTCGTCCGGCTTCTGCATGCCGTACAGGATCTTCATCAGGGTGGACTTGCCGGCGCCGTTCTCACCGACGAGGGCGTGAACGGTGCCCTTACGGATAGTGATGTCGATGTTGTGGTTGGCGACGACGCCTGGGAAACGCTTGGTGATGCCGTGCAGTTCTACGGCGGGGGGGCTGGTGGACGCGTTGATGACGCACTCTCCTTGGCCGGACAGGAGCGGGGCAAAGGGGCAGGGGCGGGGCGAAGCTATCGCGCCGGAGGGCCGTCTACACGCGTAGTGCTGCCGAATCGTAAGGCAACGCACACAGCATCGCGAGGGGCTCGGTCCTGGGCCTGTGCGGCTGTTGCCGGGAGGGGCACCAGGACGCTGCGACGGGCGGAACTTCTTCGATGAGCACCCCCTGAGCCCGGAGCGGCGGGACTGCGCGCTCCGGGCCCGGGGAAACCAGCTGTACGGCAGTTGCTGTTACGGGGTGGTCTTGACCGTGACCTTGCCGTCGACGATGGCCTTCTTCGCCTTGTCGACAGCGGCGATGACCTCGGTCATCTTCGTGAAGGCCGGGTTGGAGTCGGCCAGGCCGACACCGTCCTTGTCCAGGCCGTAACGGATCTCACCGGTCTGCGGCTTGCCGTCCTTGACAGACTTGATCAGGTTGAAGACGGAACCCGAGACGTCCTTGGTGACCGAGGTCAGGATCTGCGCCTTGTAGGCCGCCAGACCCTTCTGGCTGTACTGGTCGGAGTCGACGCCGATGGCCCACTTGCCCGCCTTGGCCGTGGCCTCGATCGAGCCCGAGCCGGCGAGACCGGCCGCGGCGTAGACGACATCGGCCTTCTTGTCGAGCTGCCCCTGGGCGGCGGCCTTGCCGAGGTCGGGCTTGGAGAAGCCGTCGAAGTTCGGCGGCTGGGTCAGGTACTGCGACAGGACCTTCACCGACGGGTCGGTGTCCTTCACGCCCTGCTCGAAGCCCGCCTGGAACTTCTTGATCAGCGGGGTCTCCACACCGCCGATGAAGCCGACCGTCTTCGTCTTGGTGACCTTGGCGGCCGCGACGCCGGCGAGGTACGAGCCCTGCTCCTCGTTGAAGACCAGGTTGGCGATGTTCTTGTCGGTCACCGAGGCGTCGTCGATGATCCCGAAGGTGATCTTCGGGAACTTCGGCGCGACCTTCTTGATGGCGGGCGCGTACGCGAATCCGACACCGATCACCGGGTTGTTGCCGGCGCGGGCCAGCGTGGTGAGACGCTGCACCTTGTCGGCGTCCGACTCGCCGTCGGACGGTTCGGCCTCGGTGCCCTTGAAGCCGAGTTCCTTCTCGGCCTTGGCCAGTCCGGCGTAGGCAGCGTCGTTGAACGACTGGTCGCCACGGCCCCCGATGTCGTACGCAAGGGCGGTCTTGGCTCCCTTGGAATCGGAACCAGCATCCGACGAGGACTTACCGCCACAGGCGGTGGCACTGAGCGCAAGCGCCGCGGACGCAAGGCCCACGGTGGCAATCCGGGTGATCCGGCGCAAGGGAAGGCTCCTTCAAACCTGACCGAAGCGCCTCTTCCGGCGCTGGTTTCGCCGCGATCGTAACGCGCGTAGATGTCAGATAAAGCCCTGTACGGAAGCCGTTATCGGATCGTCGCGAACCAGGGGCGACCTGTCCGGTTACGGATGGTTGCCGTTGAGCAACGCGGAGGCGGTGAAGAGCTCCACCGCCACCGTGATCGCCTCCTCGTCGGCGTCGAAATCACCGCGATGCAGGTCGAGCCGGGCAGTGTCACCGGGGGTACGGACTCCGAGCCGGGCCATGGCTCCCGGGACGTGTTCCAGGTACCAGGAGAAGTCCTCACCGCCGAGGCTCTGTTCGGTGTCCTCGATCGCAGACGAACCGCGGCGTGCGGTCATCGCCCTCGCGAGCAGATCGATCACGTCGGCGTCGTTCACGACGGGCGGGACGCCCCGGACGTAGTTGATCAGCGTCTTGGCCCCGTGCATCCCGGCCACCTCGTCGACCGCCGCGTGCACCAGATCCGGCGCCTCCCGCCACGCCGCCAGTTCCAGGCAGCGGACCGTGCCGGAGAGTTCGGCGTGCTGCGGGATCACATTGCAGGCGTGCCCGGCCTCCAGCCGGCCCCAGGTGACGGCGAGCCCGGCCCGTGCGTCGACCCGGCGGGCCAGCAGCGCGGGCACCTCGGTGGCGACCTTGGCGGCGGCGGTGACCAGGTCAGTGGTCAGATGCGGCCGGGCGGTGTGCCCGCCGGGGCCGTCGAGCGAAACCTCCAGCCGGTCGCAGGCCGAGGTGATCGCCCCGACCCGCAGCCCGATCCGCCCCACGTCCACCTTCGGGTCGCAGTGCACCCCGATGATCCGCCCGACGCCCTCCAGCGCCCCGGACAGGATCGTGTCGGGCGCCCCGCCGGGCAGCACCTCCTCGGCCGGCTGGAAGATCAGCCGCACCGGCCGCGGAAGCAGCCCCTGCCGGTCGAGCTCGGCCAGCACGAGCCCGGCGCCGAGGACCGAGGTGGTGTGGATGTCGTGCCCGCAGGCGTGCGCCCGGTCGGGAACGGTGGACCGGTAGGGGACGCCCGCCTTGGTGTCCGGGATGGGCAGAGCGTCGATGTCCGCGCGCAGAGCGAGCATGGGACGCGGGTCGTCTTCCCGCCTGCCCACGTCGCACAGGAGCCCGGTCCCGGTGTCGAGTACCCGTGGTTCCAGCCCCGCCTTCTCCAGCCGGGCCTTGATGGCCGCGGTGGTACGGAACTCCTGGTTGCCCAGCTCGGGGTGCATGTGCAGATCACGCCGGAAGGCAATCAGTTCGGCACGCAGGGCCTCGGGTAGGGTGCCGGGCAGTTTCTCTTCCGTGGACGGCTGGGCATCGGAATCGCGGGACATCAACTGGCTCACCTGGTGAAGGGTAAGGCCCTTCCCTCGTCAACTGACCATGAAACAAGAAAAGTTCAGCCACATAGACGAATAAATGACTGCGTCGTGTCGTGTGAGGTGATGGCGGCGTGGGTAAACTCGCCCCCTTTGCGCCATGACCGACCACTCCGACCACCCAGGTCGGCCAGGTCGGCCAGGTCGGCCATCGGGCGCCGTCAGGCGGAGAGACCCCGGCGTACCGGCATCAGTGCCACCCCGAGGCAGAGGGCTCCGACCGGCAGCAGATCCAGGCTCACGGCCATCAGCACGGTGCCCGCCAGCACCAGCACCGGCGCCCACGCCCGGACCAGGTCACGGCGGAGGAACACGAGCAGGGTGACGAGGGCCAGCAGCCCGAGCCAGAACAGCATCGGCACCGCGGTGTAGACCAACGGCATCACACCGGGCACGCCCTGCACCCGATCGAAGATCTCGCTCATGGCCTCTTTGTCCGCCGCGACGAACCCGGCCGCCAGGTCGATCACCGCCTGCACCACCACCGCCGCCGCACCGAGCAGCCCGGTCCAGGCGGCCACCTCGGCGGCGACCCGCTTGCCCCCGCGCTCCCCGGCAAGCTTCCGCAGCCCCAGGAACACCGGCACGAATGCGAGCACCCCGGCCAGGAACAACAGATGCGCCAGCGACCACCACACACCGGGCCCGTAGTCACTGAGGGCGCGCCCGATCAGCCGCACCGCTCCGTACCCGGCCATCAGGGCGGGCCCCACGAGGAGGGCCGTTCCCAACGTCACCCCGGCCACCCCATCCGTACCGGCCGTCCCGCCCTGTCGCTCCGTCGCCATCCGCATCGTCGTCATGCGTCCATGCTCGGGCCGGACCGCCCCTGCCCACCACCGGGGCTTGCCCCCAACAAACCCTGGGTGCAAGCCACTTACGGCTCAGGGTGATCCATGACGTCGAGAGAACGTCCGACCTGCATCGAGTGGGCCTCAACACTGAAGCCCTCGGCCAACACCCCGTCGAGACGCCCCTCATCCGCTCCGGACAACTGGCGGGTCGGTAGGTGCTCCACCGCCCCTCGCCGGTTCGGCTCCGAACGTGCAGGCCGCGCGCGGACGTAACACCTCAGGGTGCCGGTGTCACGTTGCCACGACACCCCGCCCCCGACACCTCCGCAACCGACAGGCTGCGACGCCTGCGCGGCTCCGGCCGGACGGAGGCAGAAGGCCGGGCCTCCAGGCGCGGAAATCGCGGGGCGCCCCGCGACGGAGCCGTCCCGGCGCGCCCCGGTCATGCGGGGTAGACTTAGTCCAGTGGTTAGTCCACCTTCTGATCCGTCCCTGTGAGGCAGCCGTGGAAGCAGCGCGTCAGTACAACGTCCACGAGGCAAAGACCCACCTCTCGCGCATCTTGGAGCAGGTGGCCACAGGAGAGGAAGTGGTGATCTCCAAAGCAGGAGAACCAGTGGCCAAGGTGGTGCCGCTCCATCCTCGCGTAAGGCGGACCGGGCGCGGCTCACTCAGCGGACGGATCCACATCAAGGACGACTTCGACGACCTGCCGGACGACCTGGCCGACACCTTCGGGATGCGCTGATGAAAATGCTGCTCGACACGCATGTCGTCCTGTGGTGGCTCGACGACTCCGCCGAGCTCACCGACGAGATCAAACACCTGCTGGACACAGAGCCCTCGGTCTTCGTCAGCGCGGTCACCCCATGGGAGATCGCGATCAAGCAGTCCCTCGGAAAGCTCGAAGGTCCCGAGGACCTGGCTGAGCGGGTACGGGACAGCCAGTTCACCTCACTTCCGATCACTGCGGGACATGGCGTGCGAGCGGGCAGGCTTCCCGCACATCACCGTGACCCCTTCGACCGGATACTGATCGCACAGGCCCAGACCGAGGGAATGACGATCCTGACCCGCGACAAGTGGATCCCCTCCTACGACGTGCAGATCATGCCCGTCTGACGACTCTGCGACCTTCACCTCGGCGCCGACCAGAGCGAAGGACGAGGCGGGGAGGACCGCGGGGGAGTTCAGGACCGCGCGACAGGACGAGGAACGCGAAGCGGCAGGACCAGTCCGGCAAGACAGTGGCCTCGTCTTCACCACGCCAACCGGACGGCCTCTGGATCCGGCCAACCTCACCCGCCGCTTCCGCAGCTTCCTCAACCGGGCCGGACTCCGACGCATCCGCTTCCACGACCTCCGCCACTCGACCGCCACCCTGCTCCTGGAGCAAGGCGTTGACCTCGTCGTCATCAAGGAGCTCCTCGGCCACGCCCATATCGGCGTCACCACCGTCTACGCCCACGTCCGACTCCGCCTCCAACGCCAGGCCATCGACACCCTCGGAGTCGTCCTCACATCAACCGACGACAACCCCGACAACCCATCCGTCACAGCCGTCGTCCGCTGACGTTGCCGTCACCGTTGCCGTCAAGGCACCCGAAAGCCCCACCGGTACCACTGCCGGTGGGGCTTTGCGATCATTCGGCGAATGAATTCTAATTGCTCGCCGCACCCGCTGAAGGGCGCGCTACTTCTTTCGCGTAAGCGATCGTCTCGGCGACCACATCCACATCAGCCTCCCTCGCCATGGGCATCAGATAAAGCCCCTCTGGAGAATCAATACGGATCTCGCATACGCAATCTCCAGTATCCATGGCACGGCATTCAACGTAGCTGGCATCTTCGTGAATGCTGGCCACCATGAAGAGGCGATATTGACGCCCGGAAATCTCCGCAATCCTCACCCGAGGAACCCTTCGAACGTGAGTCCGCCTCCGCGCGTACTCCAGCGTGCACCATAGCTTCCGCTTGGATGCCATATGTCGCGAACAGTTCCCCCATAGTGCGCCGAGGCGGAACCCAGTGTGTCTGTACTACCTGGATTGGTCAGCAACTCAAGGACCATGTCGTCGCCCATTTCCGTACGCTCTGCATCCGACGCGAGGGTCGGGAACTTGCTCGCATGAACCGGCCCTCGACTGGGGTCTGCATGCTTCTGCAACGCCCGTCCTGCATTGCTTTGACCGCGAGCAATCTTACCGGTACGCGTGTCGATTTTGGCCTTCTTGTAAGGCCCAGTCGCCGCCTCAGCCAGCTCGTCAACGGACGCATTTCCACAATTGTGAACGAGTACCGGCGTGGCCCCCGCCAGCACATAGTACGTGTGCTACGCGAGCCCCTCTACCTGCTTTTATGCAGGTCAAGCGAGGTTTGCTGGTCCGGTGAGGTGCGTGGGTGTCCGTGGTTGTGCGGGGTTGTTGCCGTCGCTACTGCCGTCAGGCGGTTCAGCCCAGGTACGGCTTCTCGCGCTGTTCCCGGAAGTGTTGGAGCCTGAGTCGTTGGGTGTGGTGCATCGGCAACTGCTCGATCTCTTCAGGTAGTACGAACCGGAGTTCGGTGGACTCGTCGGAGATCTCCAGTTGGCCGCTGGTGATGCGGGCGGTGAAGCAGACGTTGAACTGTCGCCGGACCTCGCCGTCGGTGTAGGCGATGATGTGTTTCGGGTCGGTGTAGGTGCCGACCAGGCCAGTGATCTCGACGTCGAGGCCGGTCTCTTCCTTGACTTCGCGGACGGCCGTGCCTGGCAGGGAGTCGGTGAGGTCCATTCCGCCGCCGGGTAGCGCCCATAGGTCGTTGTCGCGGCGGCGCTGGAGGAGGATGCGCCCGTGGTCGTCGGTGACGACGGCGGAGGCGGCGACGACCATGCTGTTCGGCTTGGGCGCGTTCGGGTCGTCGTAGTACTCGGTGCGGGCCACGGTCAGTCTTCCTCTCGTACGGGGGTTGCGGTCGCCCACACGGCGTCGAAGCTCTCGGCGTAGGTATCGAACATGCCGCCTGCCTCGTGTCGGCGAAGATGCCATACGGGGGCGGCGTACGCGTTGACGCCCCAGACATGGGCGTTGACGAGTTGCTGGTCGTCGGCGCGGTAGAGGGAGTTGTAGAGCGTGGTTTCGTGGGTGCGGACTTCGATGCCCGGGGTGCTGGCGAGCGGTCTATAGTGCATGAGCGCGAGGCAGCAGCGGGATTCGATGCCGTGTCCGAACCGCTCTTCCTGGCCGCGGGCTTGGACGGTGCCGCTGTCGGGGTCCCCGATCGCGATGCGGACGGTGCAGCCTTCGGCGGCGCGTTCGGTGAGGAGTTCGTTCAGCCGCGGGTAGGCCTCGTGGAGGAAGACTGCCGCGTAGACGAGGATGTCGATCCGTTCCCGGGCCTGGGCCATCAGGTCGGTGAACGTCGAGACGGGGATGTCGGCCCGCTGTTCGTAGAGCGCGACCAGTTCGGGGCTGATGGCGCGGGCGGGGCGGGCCTGGCGGAGCGCCGGCCAGAGTGCGTGCACGTCTTCTCCCAGGGCCTTGGCCGCCTGGAGGGCGGTGGCACGACGTGGGATACGCCCGAGGTTCACCCAGCGCTCGACCGACTTGGGGTCGACCTCGACCTGCTGAGCGAGTGCGGCGTACGTCCAGCCTCCCGCCGCCATGACGGCTCGTAGTCTCTCGTTCGGCACGAGTCTCCCCCTTCGTCCCAGGACGGCACTAGGGACGTTCTACACGGTGCGGGACGTCCCGAAGTGGGGTTTGGTGGAGGTTCCTTCGTCCTGGTGACCGGCGTGAGGATCGGTGCCGACCCTGCGGCACCAACAGGCCCAGGGCACGCATCAACGCCGCCGAGGAGCGTCACCGTGCGAATGAGCGCCACCCCATGTGTTCCCGCCCTGCGACTGGACGCCCGGTCCCGCGCCGCCTCGTCGGGGTGGTCACGGTGACGGCCCCCACCCCTGATGCCGACGGGCACACCGTCTCGCCCGATGCCGGCGCCCTGGTGGTCGACCGGCGGAGCGGCAAGATGGGCGTGGTGATGGGGCATGTGGGGACGTACGTGCAGCTTCGGCCACCGCGCGGTGGCCGGGAGTGGGACGTGCTGCCCGAGGACGTACGTACGCCGACTCCGACGGAGGAGTTGAGCGCGAAGGTGGCCGTGGCCAACCGGAGGTGGGGACGGTGACCCCGCGCTCGGTCCTGCGCTACGAGACCTGGACGCTCCAGCCCGACCGCGAGCCGGACGCGGAGCCGGTCCATTACGCGATGCAGTGCGCCGTGGACGGAGAGACCTCGCCGACAAGCGAGGACTTCGCCGAACCGCAGGACTGGGTACTCCGGCACTGCGGCCAGAACCCGTCCCACCACACCTACCGGGAGATCATCACCCGCCCCTGGCGGACCTGGCGCCAGACGTGACCCGCCTCGCTCGCCCAGGCGCCGCACTGCGCTGACCCACCCGACTCCCGTCCCTGCCGGGCGCAGCCGATCGAGGCTCCCCCGCACTCGTCAGCCCCGGCAGGGACGGGCCTCACGTACGTGCCGTGCCCATGGCTGTGGGGGTTCTGGCCTCTGCCACAGAAAGTCAGCCACGACGGCGGGCGCGCCGACCGATCATCCGTCACGTGTGTCTTACTCAGCCCCGCACCGGCATCAGCCCAGTTATCTCCATCGTCACGGCCCCCAGCCAGGCAGCAAGCATGGGCGTCCGGGACGGCGCGAGCCCGCCGGGCGGCCTCTCAGGTGCCCGGCCAGCCTGCTGCTGAGGGGTCGGACCGGGTCTTCCGATTGGTGGTCCGGCTATGCTCCCGGGCTCTGCGCGCCGAGTGGTCGGCGGCCGTCGCCAGCGGGGCGGCAGACAGGAGCGGGCGGCGGTCGCCGACCGCCGGCGCGCGGCGGCCCGCGTCAGCGGGGCGCCCTTGATCAAGTAAAGAAACTCTGAACAGCTCACGCACTGATCGAGTTGCCCGGTCGATGGTCAGGGCCGCTGTTGCCGGCGCTTCTTCGATTCGGCCAGCGCGGTGTTCAGCTTCTCGCTCGGCGACATGTCCGGCTCGGCGTCGTCGTCATGCAGGGGTGGCAGGAACAGGCCACGTCGGCTCTTCTCCCGCTTGACCTTCCGGCGCTCGCCGTAAAGCCGCTGATGCTCCTCCCGAACCACGTCCCATCGTCGGTCGAGCTCTGCTTCCCGCGCCAGCAGCTCCTCGTCGCTGAGGTCGGCGAACTCGGTGGCGGCCACACGTGCCTCGCGGGCGATCTCATCGCGCAACAGGTAGTTCGTGATCGTCCCGTGGTGCTTGCCCGGCTCCGGTTCCTGGCGGACGAAAACACCACGTCCCTTGACCGCGTACACCAGCCCGTCCTGCTTAAGGCGCCGATAGGCGTTCTGCGCCGTGGAGTTGGCGACTTTGAATCGCTCTTGGATCTCCCGGGCGGGAGGGAGCTGGGAGCCTGGAGGGTAGGTGCCTTCCAGGATTTCCCGGCGGAGGATGTCGGCGACCTGGGCGTACGGCGGTCGGGGATCACCGTTGTAGATGACGTCGACTGGCCAGTCCGGCCCCGCGGCATCGGCTTCCTCATAATCACCGTCGACCTCTTCGGTGCTCCCGCCGACGGAGTCGCTGACGTAGCTGCCCCGGCCGAGCTGGGAGTAGACCAAGCCTTCCTGCTTGAGCACGCGCAGAGCGTTCTGGACGGTGGAGCTGGACACCCCGAACCGATCACCCAGCACGCCGGCCGAGGGCAGGCGCTCGCCGGAGCGGTACTCACCGTTCAGGATCGCGTCCCGCAGGGCCTCGGCGGCCTGGAGGTACGGCGGCCGGGAGTCCTCGTCCAAGGGCAGGGTCATGCCCCCACGGTATCGCCAAGCCGTAGCGATACAGACACATCCCCGGGTTCCCCACCTGACCGCCTACCAACCTGATCGAAGTCACAACCTAATCGACCTTGCAAGTTGAGCGATCATCTCCTTATGCTCCATGTCGAGCCGATCAAGCGGCTCCATCGAACAAAGGGTGTGATGGCATGGCCATGACTCGAATCCGTGTTGCCCTGCTGCCGTCGGCGGTGTGCATCGCGGGCACCGACCCGGCGCTGAAGATCAAGGACCAGCAGACTGGGGAGGTCGCCACGGACCGGGAGACCGGGGCGTCGCTGTACACGGTGACCGTGATGCTCATGGAGGACGGCCGGGCCGAGGTCCTGAAGATCACCGTCCCGGAAACCGGCCTGGCCGCCGGGCTCAAGCCGGGTGTGATGGTGCGGCCCGTGGAGCTGTTCGCGACTCCGTGGGCGCGGATCTTCAACGGTCAGCTCTCCGACGGCGTCGCCTACCGGGCCGCCCGCCTGGAGCTGGTGACGGTGGAGGCGGCCCAGTGATCCGCTTCGAAAATTCCGGGCCGGAATACGCGCCGGACGCGCTGCTGGCCGTGGCCGTCCTGGTCGGTGTGTGGCTTCTGGTGACGGTGGGTCGCTACGTGCGGGCCGACCGGGGCACGCGGGTGAGCATGCGGCAGGCCCTGCGGGTGCGCTGGGGCTGGGTACGGCTCGCGCGGATGGCCGGGCTGACGGTCACCGACAAGACCCCGGGCCTGCTCGCACAGATCACCGTGCAGAAGGACGGCCCCGCCCCCGCGCCCCGAGTCCTGACGCCGAAGATCAAGGTGAAGCCGGACCGGTTCGGTGTGATCGTCCGGGCCCGGACGCTGCCGCAGGTCGGGGTGGAGGAGTACCAGAAGTCGGCGCGGTTCCTGGCGGACGCCTGGCGGTGCACGCGGGTGTCCGTCCTGCCGGACGGCCCCGGCAGGGTGGTGATCCGGGGCGTGCGCTCCGACCCGCTGACCACGCCGACCACGCACCGGCCCTCCGGCCTCCCGCCCGTGGACCTGACGCGCTGGGAGCTGGGCATCGACGAGTACGCCGCGAAGGTGTGCGTGTCCCTGGCCAACGTGCCCGGGGTGACGGTGGCCGGCGTCCCGGGTGCGGGCAAGACCTCGGGGGTCAACAAGTTCGTCTGTGACTTCGCGCCGTCTGCGTCCGTGCAGATCGCGGGTGCGGACGGGAAGGTGTCGCGGGCCTCGGAGGGCGACTACGCCGACCTGGTCAAGCGGATGTTCGCGTTCTGCGGAGACGATCTCGATGAAGCGAACGCGCTGTTCAAGCGCCTGGTGGAGCTGCGCAAGCGGCGCTCGGCGACCATCCGGGACGTGCTGGGCGTGAAGAACATGTGGCACGTCGGGCCCTCGCCGCAGTGGCCGCTCACGGTCCTGATCATCGATGAGGCGCACACGTACTTCCGTGAGTACAAGGGAAGCGACCCGGCCACGAAACGGCTGGCCGCGCTGACGGCGGAGAACGCCCGGCTGGTGGAGGACCTGGTCAAGAAGGGCCGCAGCGTCGGCATCCTGGTGATCCTGATCAGCCAGAAGACCACCGGCGACGCCATCCCCACCTTCATCCGCGACGTGTGCCCCATCGGACTGTCCTTCGCGCAGAAGACCGTGGAAGCAGCGGTGGCCGCACTCGGTGACGACATCCGCAACTGGCCCGATGCCAGCCCGGTCACCTTGCAGGACCCCGCCTACGTCGGCGTCGCGGTCATGGCGATGCAGGGCCGCCCCGGCTACACCCGCATCCGCACCCCCTACGTCTCCGACGCCGACGCCGCCCGCGTCGCCGAAGCCACCTCGCACCTGACCGCCGATCCGGACCTGTGCCTGGACGCCCTCCTCGCCTCGACCGGCCGGACCACGGCACCCCGGCCGTCGCTCGCCAAGTAGCCCCGAAAGCCCACACCGGAAAGGAGGTTGAGGACATGGCGGAGGAACGGTTCACCCGGCGCACCGTGACCGTGGTCATGGCGGTTATCGCGGCCCTGGCCTTCGTCTTCTCCTTCGGCAACGTCTGGGCCCTCGCCCTGCGGCTCGGCGTCCCCCACCCGATCGCGCCACTGATCGCCCCCATGGTCGACCTGTCCGTCGTCGGGCTCCTGGTCGCCCTGCGCTTCCTCGCTCTGCGCGGCGTCCCCAAGGCGGAGCTGAAGGCCGGCACCCGGCTGCTGCACCTGTGCGGCCTGCTCACCCTCGCGCTGAACACCGCCGAACCGCTGTTGGCCGGACGCTACGGACGGGCCTGCCTGGACACCGTCGCCCCGCTCCTGCTCCTCGGCTGGGGCCACGTTGGCCCCGCCTTCCTCGCCCAGTTCCACACCCACACCCGCCCCAACCCGCACCTGGAGGCCACCGCCGCCACCCTTGCCACCGAGCCGGTGCCCGACGTCGCACCATCACCCGAATCGGCACCCCCGACGCCCGCCCCGCAGATCGCCGCCTCCCTGATCGAGGAGATGGAGCCCGCTCCGGCCGCCGCTCCGCCGGTCGCCGTCACAACGACGGGCCCACCCGCTTCCGGCCCTGCCCTTCCGGCCGCCCTGCTGGACGCGGCCCGGCGCATCGCGGACACCCACCGCGCCGAGCACGGAACACCGATCACCGCCGCCCACCTGGGCACACGCATGGGCATCGCCCTGCCGGTGGCCACCACCGCACTTGCTCAGCTCTGAGCACCGGCCCCCACCGGCCACATCCCCCTCGCTGAACCCACGCCCGCCCCTGGGCCTGGTTCGCCATGCCCCGAGCAGCACCAACAAGCCGACAGATCCGGCTGGTTGCTGCTCGGGGCCACCCACCCGAACCGAAGGGACACGCCCCGAATGGTCACCCTGGACCTGCGCCACGTGGCAAGCCCCGCCCTACGGAACCTGCTCCACCTCGTCAACCACCCCGACTTCGACCGCGCACAGCAGCAGATCGAACGCCTCGGCGGCTGCACCGAACCCATCCGCCTGACCGGACAGACCACCACCGTCGACACCACGACCGGCGAAGCCCTTCGTGCCTATACCTCCTCCGACGAGCCGACGGGCAGCCTGCTCACCACGTGCGGCAACCGCCGCGCCTCACGCTGCCCGGCCTGCTCCCGCCTCTACGCCGCCGACACCTACCACCTCATCCGCGCCGGCCTCTCCGGCGGCAAAACCGTGCCCGACACCGTCCGCACCCACCCCCGCGTCTTCGCCACCCTCACCGCCCCCTCCTTCGGCCCCGTCCACAACCGCCCCACCACCCCCGGCGGCGACATCAGGCCCTGCCGCTGTCACCAGCTCCACGGACCCACGGACGCCCTACTGGGCACGCCGCTGAACCCGGCGACGTACGACTACGCGGGTGCGGTCCTGTTCAACGCCCACGCCTCCGCTCTGTGGGCCCGCTTCACCATCTACCTGCGCCGCGAGATCGCCGCCCGGCTCGGCCTCACCCAGAAGGCCGCCCGCGCCGTGCTGCGGATCTCCTTCGCCAAAGTCGCCGAGTACCAAAAGCGCGGCCTGGTCCACTTCCACGCCGTCATCCGGCTCGACGGCCCCGACGGCAACACCACGCCCCCGCCCCCGTCTGCCAACGTCACCGTGCTCACGGACGCCATCCGGGCCGCAGCCCGCCGTGTCCGAGTGGCCCTCACGTCGGACGCGATCGGGGAGCGCGAACTCACCTGGGGAACACAGCTCGACGTGCGCGAGATCGCCGCCTTCGGCACTGACGCCGAACTCACCGACCAGGCCGTGGCCGCCTACGTGGCCAAGTACGCCACCAAGTCCGCCGACGCCTCCGGCACCCTCGACCACGCCCTGTTCTGCCGCCCCTGCCAGGGACGCGGCGCCACTCTCCTGCCTCATGGAACCCCGCTCCCGTGCACCGCTTGTGACGGCACCGGGCAGGCCCGTCCCCTGCCCCGGCTCGCCGTCGCCCGGCATGTGCGGCAGATGATCCGCACCTGCTGGGAGCTGGGCAGGCTGCCGGAATTCACCGGCCTCAAGCTCTGGAAGTGGGCGCACATGCTCGGCTTCCGGGGCCACTTCTCCACCAAATCCCGCCGCTACTCCACCACCCTCGGCGCGCTGCGCGACGTCCGTCGCACCTGGCGCACCGAACAGGCCCGCGCCCACGCCAGCCTGCCCGAGCACGACCCGGACACCACCCTCGTCATCGGCCACTGGGCCTACCAGGGCTCGGGCTACAGCCCCGGCGGCGCGCTCCTCGCGGCCCACGTCTGGCACCGCCGGGAACTGGAACGCCGGTTCATCGCCGAAGAGGGCTGCGGATGAACGCGCAGGAACCCGCCCCGCCCCGGCGGGGACTGAGTACGCCGGAAGAGCTGCTGACCGTGCCCCAGGTCATGGCCCGCCTCCAGCTCGGCCGCTCCGCCGTCTACGACCTGCTCCGCACCCGGCAGCTCGCCTCGATCACCCTCGGCCGCGCCCGCCGCATCCCCGCCGACGCCCTGACCGACTTCATCCGCACCCGCCTCGAACAGGAAGCCGCCTGATGACCACGCCCCGCGACAACTCCGCCTCCCGCCGCGTGCGCGCCAACGGTGACGGGACCGTCTACCAGCGCAAGGACGGCCGCTGGGAAGCCGCTGGATACGTCCTCGCCCCCGGCAACACCCGCAAGCGCGTCCGCGTCTACGGCACGACGCGCAAGGAAGCCCTGGCCAAGCTCACCGAGAAGATCGCCAACAGCAACCGCGGCCTCCCCGTCCCCTCCGCGCAGGGCAGCGTGGCCGCGTACCTGACCTATTGGCTGGAGAACGTCGCCGTCCACCACCTCCGCGAGAACACCCACACCCGCTACACCACCTGCATCAACCGGTACCTCATCCCCGGCCTCGGCAAGAAGAAGCTGGCCAAGCTCACTGCCAAGGACGTCCGCACCTGGCTCAACCAGCTCCGCGCCACCTGCCAGTGCTGCACGCGCGGCCTCGACGCCCGACGCGACCAGCCCCGCTGCTGCGCAGCCGACCAGTGCTGCCACAAACTGCTCTCCCCGCTGACGCTCACCTACATCCACTCCGTACTCAAGTCCGCCCTGGAACACGCCGTCCGCGAAGAGGAGATCCCGCGCAACGTCGCCCGCAACGTCCGCACCGGCACCCCACGGCCCCGACGCATCGAACCCCTCACCGCCGAGGAAGCCCGCCAGTTCCTCACCGCCGCCCAAGGCCACCGGCTGCATGCCCTGTTCGAACTCGCCCTCCACACCGGACTCCGCAAGGGCGAACTCCTCGGCCTGCACTGGGAAGACCTCGACCTTGACGCGGGCACCGCCGCGATCCGCCGAACCTTGCAGCGCAAGGGCGCAGGCGGGCTCACCACGCTGCCCACCAAGACCCGGGCCTCCGAACGCCGCATCGCCCTCCCTACCCGCTGCGTCCAGTCGCTGAAGCACCACCACGAACAGCAGCGGCACGAACGTGCGACCGCAGACACGGCGTGGCAGCACAGCGGGCACGTGTTCACCACAGCGCAGGGTCGACCGATCGACCCGACAAACCTGACCCGCACCTTCATCGCGCTCCTCCGCAAGGCCGGCCTCCGCCGCATCCGCTTCCACGACCTCCGCCACTCGACCGCCACCCTGCTCCTGGAACAGGGCGTCGAACTCGTCGTGATCAAGGAACTCCTCGGCCACGCCCACATCGGCGTCACCGCCACCGTCTACGCCCACGTCCGACTCCGCCTCCAGCGCGACGCCATCGACACCCTCAGCACCGCACTCGACAGCCCGGAGAACACCAAGACGGCACGCTCCGACGGCGACGAACCGCCACCCTGCGCCGCCCTCGTCCGCTGACGTTGCCGTCAACTACTGCCGTCACCCCACACAGACGCCTCGCCAGACACCGCCTGACGGGGCGTCAAGTTTGCTTGCACACATCGAGAAGCAAATTGAAGTTCAACAAACAGCGACATCAACGCGAAATTCGCGCATAACCTTCATGATCGAGTAATAAATACCGTCTCACCGAAAGGGAGATTCCATCTTGCATGAAGCGCCACCGAGAACCTTCATCAGTGCAATGGGTGCCGTGTACCCGAATCTCTGCACCACGGATCCTGACAGTAGGAAGGTGGCACATCCGCCTGTCCATTCAGAGAGTGGTACGCGCCAAAGTCGCCACGATCCCAGCAAATCGCCGTAGGCCTCTGACCGCTTCTTAGTTCGCAAAATTCCTCGACGGCCGCACGAATATCAGATACCGGCAGCGTATTGCGGGGCTCGAAGAGCCTCCAATCGCCCAAATCAGCAACAACGTTTTGATCCAACACCGGCGGTTCCGGATTCCTAGAGGTCCACACACTCCTCGCAATCTCCCGATCCACTCGAACTACGGAATCCTCGGGAACTTGCCACCTCAATGCGCCATATCCTGTAATCGGATTTGTCGAGACCTGAAGACAGCTGTCAAAATACCGATCTGATTTCATCGGATCCCTATGTGGCGCCAAGAGCACAAACGTTGCGAGAATGCCACCCTTTGGCTGTCCAACCACATCTGGCCCTCGGTCGGGCCCGCCGGTCACCAACTCTCCAATCAAGCGCCTAAGAATAGCTCCCGACGCTGCATGATATGTCGTACCGCCAGTGAAAATAGTCAGAATCATTAATATCCTCCAACGTTCGCAGGTGAGGCGATGCGGAATACTGAAACTAGACGGGCCCCACCCCGGAGGATTCTACCCCGGGGCGGGGCCGGCCAGATATTACACCTCTTAAGATTAACCGCCGCCCAGCATAGTTACCCCGTGCCAGCCCTCTTCAGTGCGCCAAACGGATGTCAGGCTAGACCCTCTTGGTAGAATTGCAGACACCCCAGTCATGCATGAATAGGGACCAGAACAAACCCCGTCAGAATTATTGATTACGACTGTCGCCCTCTGAACGCCATTGCTTCTCATAGCCAAAGCGATCTTGGTTTCTACATGAGATGCGGCCGCGAACCCACCTGCAGCGTCGTGAGGCACGCCAGACTTTCTGAGCGCGTCCCCCACTTGCACGAATGAACCATTCTCACCGCTTGATACAGGAGCTCCGACTTTATTTCCAGCATCATCAACGACCTGACCAGTCGTAATCTTGCTGCCTGCCAACTCGTCCGCGATGCCGTCGAGCGGATTGCAGTTGTGAACAAGGACCGGCGTGGCCCCCGCCAGCACATAGTACGTGTGGATGTCGTTAACAGTGAGGTCGTAAGTCCGCTGCTGCTTCTTGTAGTGGCGTGTCGCGACGACCTCGACCGAGTGATTGTCGGACGTTCGCAGCTGGGTTCCAGGCTTGATGTCACCTGCGTCGATCCACTTGTGCTGGTCAGTGGACCAGAACGGGTGAGTGTCAGTGGCGACGATCGAGGATCGACCATCGTCCGTCTCGACGGTGAGGTCAGTGAAGTCCTTGTCATCCTCAGTACGGATGGTCGCTACGACCTCTTTTGAGCCGCTTTCTCCCGCTTCGGGATCGGTAGAAAGGACCTTATCGCCTTCCTTGACATCCTCGATCTTCTTCGTGGTGCCGTCAGCAAGTAGGACCTCAGTGCCCGGGAGAAAGCTATGACACTTTCCGAAGAATTTTTTTCCCTTTTCCACGACCCGCTTGATGGCTTTGACTGCCTTCAAGGGTTTGAGAAATGGAAGATCCGTGGCAGCCGCAGCACAACTCCCAGCTCCCCATGAACCGATGCACTCACCCCAGGAATCGACATCGGGGAGGATGAATGACACTAGTACCGGAGCCACATACTGCGTATAGAAATTCTTTGGGAGTTCCTTTTTTTCAGGAATGCTTGAGGAACCGTGCCGGTTCGTTCCTGCGGACCGGGCCTGCTGAGACCAGATGGTGGACGTCAGAGTGACACCACCCGCCTTGCTGCCTGTGTATCCCGGATAGTACTGCTGGCTGCGGTAGCTCCAACCACCCGAACTATCTGTGAACCAACCGCTGCCGGCTGATCCGTTGTAGCGACCATTTGTGTATTGGTCGTTGTAGTCCGCTCCACCTGCCGGCCCGTCAGGACGCAGCCCGCTCGAATCGCTGAGCGTGGCGGGGTTGTTGTTGCCGTAGGTGTAGCCGTTCATCTGCTGCGGGTCGGCCAGGTCGAGGAGCGGGTCGACGGAGATGAAGCGGCCGAGTTCGGGGTCGTATTCGCGGGCGCCGAGGTGGGTGAGACCGGTGGCTTTGGTGTCGTCGGTACCGCCTACGAAGCCCTTGGTACTGGGCCACGCTGTCGGGGTCTGGCCGCGGATCGCGCCGAAGGGGAGCGTGCGGCGTTGGGTGAGGGCCAGGTCTGCGGCCTGGACGGCGAGTTCGCCGGTTCCGTGATGGTCGGCGATGGTGAAGGAGAAGGTGCCGTCGTCCGCGCGGATGGCCGTCTGGCCGCCCCCGAGGTCGAAGTAGCGCGTCGCCTTCGCCTTGTCGGCTCCGGTGGGAAGTGTGACCTCGGTGTTGCCCAGGTAGAGCGTGGCCTCGGTACTGGTCCGGCTGATGAGCCGGTTACCCGCCGCGTCGTAGAGGTAGGTGGTGGTCTTGCCGTTCTCGGTGACTTCGGAGAGGTGGCCTTCGGCGTCCCAGGTCAGCTTCTGACCGGGGCGGGCCGTGGTGTTGCCGCTCGGGTCGTAAGCGTAGGAGCTGGTCGTGGTTCCCGAAGGAGCCGCCGTGGTGACGGAGCTGAGGGAGTGGGCCTGCGGCTTCCCGGGGGTCGGGTAGTCGTAGGTCCGATTGGTGTCCTTGGTGGCGTCACCGGCGATGTCGTGCTGGATTTCGGTGGCGCGGTTGCCGGACTTGTCGTAGGTGAAACTCTGCCAGTACGGGGCGGGTCCGCCGATCTGGGTACCGGACGGAGCCGTCGCGCAGGTGGTGAGGGGCTGAGTCCATGCCTCAGTTACGCGGCCCAGGTAGTCGTAATTGAAGCACTGGTTGTCGGTGCCACTACGGGAGACGTCCGCCATCGACCGGACGTTGCCGGCCTCGTCGTACCGGTAGGTGACGTTGCGGTCGACACCGGGCTGGTCCTGGCGGTCGACACGTGAAGTCGCGAGCCGCTGGGTACCCCACTCGTAGGCATTGGTCACCTGGGTCTTCTTGGCGCTGCCGGTCAGGCTCATCGTGTACTGCAGAGGCTTGCCGGTCAGGCTGTAGGCGACGCTCGATGTCATGCCCTCGCCGTAGACCGTGACCGGCCGAAGGGTTTCGTCCTCGTAGGTGATGTTGGACGAGCCTCCGGGTAGCGAGCCGGCTGCGGAGTAACTGACGGCGTCAGGCAGTCCCGACGGCAAGTAGGACGTGCCTGCCTGGTAGGTGCCCTGCAGTTTCCCTTCGGCTGCCGGGATCGTGACAGCTGTCTTGATCGGGCGATAGAGCCGGTCGTAGTCAGTGACCTTGGAGGTGTACGCCTGGCCGCCGACGTAACGGGTGGATTCGGCGAGTTGCCCCTTCGCGCCGGTGAGAGTGTCGTACACCTGCTTGGTCCGCAGCGTGCCCGTGGCCGAGCCCTCACGTACTTCGGTCTGTCGCCCGAGGTCGTCGTAGAGGTAGGCCAGGCCCGGGACATCGGTTCGCGAACCCTTGACGAAGGTCAGCTGCCCCCGGTCGTCATAGGTGTTGCTGGTGGTGCCCTTATCCGGGTCGGCAGCGGCAGTCTGGCGTCCGCGCTGGTCGTATCCGTAGCTCCAGCTGTTACCGGCGGGATCGGTCACCTTCTGCAGTTCACCACGTGGCGTGTACTTGTACGTGGTGGTGTCGAAGGCGGCATCAGCCGAGCGGCTGTGGTGCTGACGCAACTCGGTCGTGTTGCCACGGGCGTCGGTGAGAGTGGTTGTCGCGGTGCCACCCACAGGCGGAACGATGGTGGTGCGGTCGCCGCCGAACGTGGTCCTGGTGGTGTTGAGCACCGCTCCACCGTCGCCGTTGCCCGCGATCTGCTGGGTTTCCACCGCGCGATTCAGGCCGTCGAAGGTGGCGCGAGTCTGAGTCTCCACGGACAGCGCGTCAGCCGGCTTGAAGATCTGGACGTTCGGCTTTCCTGTCGTGTAGTACGGCGCGAACGTCTTGGCTGCAAGACCACGTTCGTCGTAGAAGGCGTCCGCGACGATGCTGCCACCGTCCGGGCCCGGGGTCTGGGTCTGGCGGTCGCGCAGGAATCCGTCGTAGAGGGCGTACGACGTGACCTGACCACCACTGTTGTTCAGGGTCTTGGTCGCGACGGCGACTGTCTTGTCGGCAACCGTGTAAACGAACTCCTGACTGGGAACCTGGCTGTTACGCCGGTCCGGCAGCCACACCTTGGTGGACCTGCCCAAGGCGTCGTAAGCCAGTTCAGTCACATTGCTGTTGGTGTCGGTCTGCTTCACCACGAGACCGCGCACAGGATCGACGGTGGTGGTAGTCGTCTGTGCCGAAGCCGCATCGGCCGCGTTCGCGGGAGGCGTGGTCACCTTGATCTCGGTGGCCTGCCCCGTTGCCGGGGTGTACGCCGTGGTCGTCGTGCGCCCGTCCTTGCGAACGGTGCGGACCGGGTCACCCGTTCCCGTCACGGTGACATCGGCCACCAGGTCCGTACTCGTCAGCGGACGACCGTAGCCGTCGTAGGTGGCACCCGACTCCAGGTAGGTGGCCTTGGTGCCGTCGTGGCTCTTCAGTGTGGCGATCGCGGATGCATCGCCCTTGGTGGGGGCAGCGCCGTACGCGCCTCCGTCGTAGGCGGTGCGGGTGTCCGAGAGAACGTCCTTGGAGCGGTCGGTCGTGGCATCGCATGCCTTCGTGACCGTCTCCACCCGGGTGGGAAGGTTGAGCAGATTGACGTCGGTCACCTCCGGGTACGTGGTGCGGGTGCACTGGTCGTCCGCCGTGGTTGCGTCGTCCCCGAAATCGTCGACCTGAATGGCCCGTCCCGCGATGGTGTCCTGCTTGACGGCCGTCGAGGTGGTACGCCATTTGGCCCCGGCGCCGTTGTCGAGCGAGATCCATTGCTTGGTGGCGGTGGTGCCGATGAAGTTGGCCGTCACCGTGCCCCAGTCTCGGACCTTCTTCGCAGTTTCGTGGTACCAGGGCCTGTTGACCGACTTAGCGAGTACCTTGCCGCCGGGCTTGTCGTACGAGACGGACTTGTAGCCGAACCCGGCAGCGGTCTCGTGGTCCGTGATCGGGTCGCCCTCACCTGCGGCAAGAGTCACCGCGACGGTCTTCGTCCCGCCGGACGCATTCTTCCGGTCGCCGTCCATGCCTCGCAGGAAGTAGGAGTCCTGCTGTGTCTTCATGGCGGCGTCGCCGCCCTGGCCGCCGGTCCGGACCTGGACCTGACCGTAGCCCCGCCACTGGGACCAGGTCTTCTCCTTCTCCTTGGTCAGACCGTCGTCGTCATCGAAGTGCCAAGCGGCATCCCCGAGGTAGTCGTAACGGGTGACCTGGTCGGGTGCGCCGCCGATGCGGTCCGTCCCCGTTACGGATTTGGTCACGTACTTGTTGAACCAGTGCTGCGTGGCGGGGTCGGAGTCGCTGCCACCGATGTACTGAGGGAAGCAACGCGTGGTGTTGGTCTCCGGGGTCGGCAGGGAGCTCCAGTTGCAAACCGGTTCTGAATAGTTGGCAGTGATCTGACCGCCGTACTCGTCCGCGATGGAGAACAGCCGCGACTTGATGAAGGGCGCGAAACCGTCGCCGGTCTTGTCGAGCCGGTTGGCGAGATCCTCGTAGGCGAACGTCGCCTTCGGCAGAGTGATGCTGGGCGTCGCGGACTCACCTGTGTGCTGAATGCTGTCCAGCAGCAGCTGGTAGTCGGTGTCGGCCTTGCCCCAGCGGTGGTCGAACTTCCAGGAATCGACCTTGGCATACGTGCCGTCGGACTTGAGGGTCTGGGTCGTGATGTTTGTCAGCCGCTTACGTGTCCAGAAAGAGGGCGACAGTCGGCCGTTGTCACAGGTGGTGTCGGCCTTGCAGTTCAGATCCCAGGGCGTGTCGTACCAATAGAAGGACTTGGTGTCGATGGTGTCTGCGGCACAGGTGACCCCGGACTCCGGCAGGCATCGCTCGGCACTGTCGAAAGCGACCTGGGCCAGCGGCTTGGTGCCGTACAGAGCGGACGACTTCTGCCCGTAGTCGATGCGCTTCAGATAGCCGCCGCGGGTGTACGCGGTGTCGTCGCCGGCCTTCAGGTTGCGGCCGTAGGAGTTGGTCTCCTTGGTGTAGTGGTAGGTGACGGCGTTGCCGTGGCTATCGACGACGTAGTCGAGGTTCCACCGCCATGCCTGCTGGCACCAGGAGTCGGCGAACGTCTCGGCGTGGCACTCCTCACCGGTGTTGTTCCCGTAGACCGGCAGTGTCCAGGTGGAGTCCGTGGTCGCCTTGCCCGTGCTCCATCCGGGCAGCCGGTTGTATCCGAAGTAGTAGCGGGTGCCGTCCGGGTCGGTCAGACGCCAGTACTCGCCGTCGTTGTCTTCATTGCCGCGGTTGGTGGACTTCAGCCGCTTGATCCGAGTGCCGTCGTCGTGCTTCAGCTTGAACTCGTCGTTGCCCGCAGGGACCAGTTCCCCGCCCGAGCCGTTGAAAGAGATGAACGCGTTGTCGTACGCCCAGCACATGTCGCCGGGCTTGCTGCCGTCCGCGTTCTTCACACCGTCGTCCGCGCACGGTTTGTAGCGGCGCTCGATGAACCCGGGCCACATGTCGAAGCCGTCACCGACCCAGGACCCCTGGTTGTTCGTCCCGCCGGTCCGGCCGTCGATGGCGCCGGACGAGTAGGAGAGGCCGACGGTCGGCTTCATGCCTCCCGGGACATCGGGGGTGTCGATGGCGTACGACCAGGTGAAGTCACCAGTGCTGAGATTGGTGCGCCAGGTGGAGGACGGGGACAGGGGCGTCGCTTTGTAGTCTCCCTTGTCACCTGAGGCCGAGGCCGTCGCGGCCAGGACCGTCGGCCCCCCTGTCCGCAGACTCAACGACTTCGCCGTCAGCGTGCGCTCTGCCGTGTCGTTGGTGGCTGCTATAGGTTCGCCGGAACGGCATCGCTTCTTGTCCGGGGTCGTGAGTGCGCAGGCCGGCAGTTCGACCAGTTGCATGCGTGAGGCGTAGGAGCCACCGAACAGCTCGGAGTAGGCGGAGTAGTCGACAGTCAGGGCGACAGAGGTCTGTTCCGACCCGGAGGCGGAGGCGGAGTCCACAGTCTTCGGAGTGAGGCTGAACAAGGCTCCGCTCACGCCGACCCGTTGCGCCTGCTCACGTCCGAGGACGCGCGAGGTCACACTCCTCGGCGAGGGAGACGCCGCACCGTTCCGTACCTTGGCCGATGTCTTGCCCTGGCTCCGGCCGATACCGAGCGGCTGCTTCTCGGGGGTGGCGAAGCGTTTCGCACCCTTCGCGTCGGCCTCGGGCATCGCGATCGTCACCACGGAGGATTGAGGCAGCATTGCCTCCGGGGCCTTCGATGGGACCTTGGGCCCGGGTGTCCGGGCTCGCGGCTTGGCCTTGACGCCTCTGGCTCCCGCAACAGGTTTCTCCGCCGATGGCAACCCGGGCAATTCGGGGGTCGCCGCTGTTGAGGCCGGAGTTGCCACTGCCTGGAGCAAGGCGGCGACCATCACGGTGGAAACCGCCAACGATGTCCGCCGGAACACTCTGTTCCTGAAGGTGAATCCTGCTCTGCGTCTCATGCGTGGTGTTATCCATCACTGCCAGGCGCCGCTCGCCGATGAACTCGGGCGCAACGCGAAACTGAAAGGAAACGCTCTTGCTGTTCGACTGGAAGCGGAGGCTCCGATCGGGCGTGCTGACCCGACTCGGCGCCCCCGCTCGGCGACATCAGTTGCCGGACGGAACCTCGGTCGGAATGTCGAACCAGGTGTTGGCGAGATAGCTGACCTGGCTGCTGTTCAACGCTCCTTGGAAGGCCCAGACGTCGTCGATCGTCCCTGCGAAGTACCCGCCTGCGGTGTCCGACATCGCGCGTCCCACCTGCATGGTCTTGTCGGCCTTGAACGTCAGCACGTCATCCGCCCAAGCAACGAGGTCTTGGCAGGCGCCGTCGTCCGCGGTGCCATCTCCGTCGTTGTCACCACACGCGACTTCCTGGAGTACGCCGTTGACATAGAGGCGGGCCTCCCTGGCGAAGCCGTCGTAGACCACTGCCAGGTGGTTCCAGTCACGGACATCGAAGAACTCCGTGCTGCTGACCTGCTTGACCGCAGCGGTCGAACTATTCGAATCCGGAAGTGTCAGCTCCCAGCGCCCAAGCTCCCCAGGATCGGCGGGATCAGGCTGGAAGCGGACGTCAAAGGCACTTCGCTTACTTCCCGCAGCACTGACCACAGTCATCGGATGGTTCGGCAGGGCGGCCGCCTGAGCCCATGCGGTCACCGTGAAACTCGAACTCGTGTCGACCGGCACAGCTCGGACCTCGGCATAGGAATCGACGCCGTTCAGCTGAAGGCCGTTGGCGTCGATCGTCCCCGGCCCGGTCTTCGCTCCCCCGTACAGGTTCATCGACTGAGACTGTCCTGCGGAATCCGGAGTGCTCGGGGGCGTACCGGCCGTCGTCCCCTCGAAGTTCCAACGCCCCTTGAGCACCGGGCTCTGCCGGAACATCTGCTGGACCTCTCCGGCAGACACCGGCCGGTCGTAGAAACGGACGTCGTCGATCTGGCCGGGGAAGTACGAGTCCGGCTGTCCGTCGTACGAACCGGCCCCGATCTGCACGGGACCTCCCGCGTACCAAGTAGCGGCGGCCTTGGCCTGACCTGCTTCGACGCCATTGACGTAGAGCGTCAGCCGGTCGACCACAGTGTCCAGCACGCCGACCAGGTGCACCCAGTCGCCGCCGTACGCAGTCGTGCCTTCGGGCTGCATGGCACGGACAGCGGTCGAGTCCGAGCTGTCGGATACGAACTGGTTGAACACCCAGCGGTCGTAAGCGTTTGAGTAGTAGAGCTCGAAGCCCGGTTTGTGAACACTGGTCTGGGTGGCGATGATCGCTGCGTGATTCGGCTTGGTCTTCGGCATTTTCGCCCACGCCGACACGGTGAAGCTGCGTTGGTTGTTGAGATGAGGGGCACCGGAAACGGCGTAGTCACCGACCCCGTCGAGGGTGAGTGCATTGCCGTCCATGCCGGGCTGGCCAGTGACGGCATCGCCCTTGAGCACGGCCGGGTGGACGTCGGCATGCCCGGTGATCTCCGTAGCCCCCGCCGCTTCGTCCATGGGGAACACCGCGCGGGCCGGTCGGCCTGAGCCGATGGGCTGCTTTTTGTAGAGGCTGGTGACCTCCGCCTCCGAGATCGGCTTGTCGAAGATCCGCACGTCGTCGATGGCACCGGGAAAGTACGAAGCGGTCTGGCCGCTGTACGAGCCGGCCCCGATCTGCAGTCCTCGACGAGCATCCCACGGTGTGCTGTACGGGGTCGTTCCCACAAGTACGCCCTGGACGTACAGCTTCAGTTCCTTCGACGCCGAGCTGTAGGTGCCGACCAGATGCGTCCACTGCCCGGTGGTGACCCCGCCCGGCGTGGCTGCCATGACGCGTACGGCTCCGGCTGTCGTCGTGTCGGACGTGTACTGATTGAAGACCCAGCGGTCGTACGCCTTGGAGTAGTACAACTCGAAGCTCGGGCTGTAGTTGCCCGTCTGGGCGGCGATGATCGCCGCCGCATCCGGCATCTTGGACAGGTTGACCCACGCCGTAACCGAGAATCCCGTCTCGGTGGCAACGGTGGGAATGTCCGTCACCGCGTAGTCGTCCACGCCGTCGAACGACACAGCCGTTCCGACGGCCCCCGGAACACCAGCGGTCGCTCCTCCCCGCAGCGTGGCTACACGGGCGCCCGCGGTCCCCTGCACTTCGGATGCCCCGGCCTCATCGTCCATGCGCCAGGTGGCCTTCTCCGGTTGGCCGGCCTTGACCCGGAAGTAGTAGGTGCGTTCTTCGCTTCCGTTCCCAGCCGCGTCGAACGACCGGACTGTGAGGAAGTTCAGCCCAGGCTCGGAAGGAAGGATCTGGAGGACCCTTGCCGCCCCGCCCGTTGTGGCTACCTCGTTCTTCTGCAGCGGAGAACCATTGATCCCGTACTGGTACTTTGTGACGTCATTTTCAGCGGCCTTCACTTCGAACGCACCATACTTACCGACCCCGTCGTACCAAGGATCCTCCGGGTTCCCAGGGTCGGAGGCCGGGTAGTCGCCCGAGGAGACGGACGGGGCCTTGGGAACCGAAGTGTCGTACGTGAAGTAGCAGCCCGTGGGATCGCCCGCAGTGGACCACGGCGAGTACTGGGCTCCGTCGTACGAGCGGACGTACCAGGCAATCTGCTTATTCGCCGGGATCGAAGTCGGCAGACTGATCTTGAAGCCCGAACCGGAAGGCTTCGAGGTTGTCCTCGCCGGACTCCACCGAGCAATGGTTCCCTTGCCGTCCCCCGCGTCCCACGATGCTTGGAACTGCACCGAGACGCTGTCACCATCCGGGTCCGTCACATTGTCGGCGTAGATCTTTCCCAAGGTGCGGACACGGGCAGCACTGTCCGGCCGCTTGCACGTGCCGCCGTACTCCATCGTCAGCTGCGACATCTTCACCTGCGCCGGCGGGCGGTTGTACTTCACCCGCAGAAACGCCTTGTCCGAGAACCGCTTCCAGCCGTACTTGTCCGACTCGTCGTCGGCCTGGAGGCCGAACGTCATCGTGGACCATCTACCGTTCGCCGCTTCCTGCACAGCGGACTTCACGTCGAACTCCGCGTCCTTCGCGGAACACCCGTCGAAGCCGTACGCGAAGGACTCGGTCTTCAGCTTCTTGATCCAGAAACCTGCGGCGTTCTGCGAGTTCCAGGTCGTGGACGAGGAGATGTCCTTCGTCCGCCACAGCTGGACGCTGCGTGCCGAGCAGGAGGCCGACCAGGTGTTCCGGACCACGAACTCCGCCGACAGGATCGACTTGCCCGCGAACGTCGATGTGGGGATCCGGTAGAACAACCGCTTGGTGTCGTTGGGTGCGCAGTAGCTCCAGTTGCAGTACCCCATACCTGCGGTGGACTCGCCGTTGAACTTCCACTGCGGGGACGAAGCCCAGTACTTCGAGGCCATCGTCCAGGTCGAGGCCCTCGGCGAATACCACTGCGGGTCGATGAACACGGGGTACTTGGTGTCGTCACCCTTCAGCAGATCGGCGTCCGGCGTCAGCACCAGTTCATCGCCGCCCGGCGCGATCGCCACTCCCACCGGGGCGCGTCGGCCCGACTCCGTCGGCGCCGCATCGTCCGCCGGCTCTGCCGTCGCAGCCGAACGGTTCGGCGCCGCGATCTTCGCCGAGCCTTCCGGCGCGGCGGAGCTCGAGTCCCACATCATCGGCTTCGGCGCCTCGAACACAGGCCCCTTCGCGCCCTGGTCAACCGCCTGGAGTCCGCCGTCGGCCGTGGAGTTCACCTCCATGCCGTCGGCGGCGAGCTTGAGGCGCAGTTCGGCAAGTTTCTCGCTCTTCGCGGCCTGTGCCGACTTCACCACCAGCAGCTGGGTGAATCCGTCCTCCTGGGCTTCCATCCGGAGGTCGACGTCGGGGAGGACATTGCCATACGTCGCGGTCGCACCGTCCAGCTCCGGCGCGGGCAGATCTCCCGGCCATGACAGGGCCAGTTCGCGGCCCGCCCTTTTCATCCGGACCAGCGGCGCCCGGCCGCCTCCGGAGAACGCGAGGTCGACGGTGCTCACATTCGGCGCGACATCGCCATCGCCGGATCGCGTCAGCGCGGTGTCGATCGACTGCCACTCGCCCCCGACCCGGGCCCTCACCGGGCGCAGATACTCCCGGGCCTCAAGATTTCCGTCGGGCGTCGCGAAGACATCGCGGCTCTCCCCGCGCAGCGACATGACTTCGACCGGACGGTCGGTACGTTTTGCGGCTTCCTGAGCTGCCTCGACACTCGCCTCGGCGTCGCTTCCAACCGCCCCTGCGGATTTGGGCGTTCGCGGCGCGGAGGGTGCCGCTGCCGCTTGCGGTGTCAGCGCTCCCCCTGCAATGAGGCTCAAGGTGGCGGCGGCCACCACCGCTCCAGCCCCTTTTCTGCAGCGCAAGCGTCTCCACACAATCCCCACCCCAGCCCCAAGAAGATGAAGATTCCCTGAGAAAGGGAATCTTGCAGGACTCTATGTAGAGGCCACGTGTCCAGCCAGAGGGATGTTCCACACCCCATCACCCCAAACGGGACATGCGGTATGTGACGTGACTCACGATAACCGGGGCAACACCCTGTGCGAGCACCCCGATCGCGTGTGGAGCGGAGAGTCGCGGTCCTACGCCTCCGTCACCGCCGTCGCCCGCCAGGGCGCCAGACGCTGTACGTCGCGGGCGGTCTCCGTGACGCCGCTCAGGAAGCCCTGGGCGCGCGGGGACGCCGTGTCGCGGAGCCATTCCGGGGCGATGTCGCAGACCGCGACCTTCACCTCGGTGCCGGCCAGGGCCAGGGGCAGGGTGTGGACGACCGTGGAGGGGAAGCTGAGGACCGTGCGGCCGATGGGGCCACGGCGGGCGATGAGTTCCAGGGGGAGGTCGGGGCGGACGATCTCCAGGCCGGTGGCGGCCTCCAGGGCGTGGAGCTTCTCGGTGGACTCGCGGCGGTGCGCGAAGTAGCGGGTCGCGCCGTGGGTGCGGGACAGGGACGCGACGGCCTCCAGGTACTGGTCCCGGTCGACCACGCCCGTCTCGACCAGCGACGTGCCGACCAGGTCCGCGCCCTTGGTGAGCAGCGGCGGGCCGAAGCGGGCACGGGTCCAGGCGAAGGTGTTGGGGGTGACTCTCACGCCGGGCGGAGCCTCGACCGGCATGGCCGTGAAGACCTCGACCGTACGGTCGGCGGACGGGGTGAAGCGGCTGCGGGCGCGGGCCGTGACCGGGGCCAGGACCAGTTCGCGCGGGCCCGAGCTGCCCTTGCGGTGCCAGCGCACCAGGCGTTCGCCGCGCGCGAGCTGGGCGACGAACTCCATGGTGGCCGTGCCGTCGTCGACCACGGTGAGGCGGCGGGCCCGGACCATGGTGAGCAGGAGTTGTACGTACCGGGAGAACGGGTCGCCGATGACGACGTGTTCCGCCCTGCGGACGAGTCCGGACAGCTCGCGCAGGCTCTTCAGGGGGGCGCCCGCGCCGCCGCGCGCCTCCTGCCAGCGGACGTTGACGCCCTCGTCGCGGGCCAGCTCCGCCATCCGGCGCAGCTGACCGCGCGACATCGGGTCGACCGGGGGGAGGACGACGACCGTGATGTCCGTGAGGACCCGGTCGCCGCCTCCCTCTGTGTAGGCCCACTCCAGGACGTTCAGGAGCTGGACCGGGCTCTCGACGAAGGCGAGGTTCACCGGTCGGCCCGTCAGACCGCGACCGGCTCGGCGGCCGGGGCCGCCTCGGTGCTCTCGGCGACGACGCCCGCGACCCGGCGGAGCTTCTTCATCGGGCCGAGCTCGGACTCGTACACCTTCTTGACGCCGTCGCCGAGCGAGGCCTCGATGGTGCGGATGTCGCGGACGAGGCGGGTGAGGCCCTGCGGCTCGACGGAGGCGGCCTGGTCGGAGCCCCACATGGCGCGGTCGAGGGTGATGTGGCGCTCGACGAACGCGGCGCCGAGGGCGACGGCGGCGAGGGTCGTCTGGAGGCCGGTCTCGTGGCCGCTGTAGCCGATCGGGACGTTGGGGTACTCCTGCTGGAGGGTGTTGATGACCCGCAGGTTCAGCTCCTCGGCCTTGGCCGGGTACGTCGAAGTGGCGTGGCAGAGAAGGATGTTGTCCGAGCCGAGGACCTCGACCGCGTGGCGGATCTGGCGCGGGGTCGACATGCCGGTGGAGAGGATGACCGTGCGGCCGGTGGCGCGCAGGGCGCGCAGCAGCTCGTCGTCGGTGAGGGAGGCGGAGGCGACCTTGTGGGCGGGGACGTCGAACTTCTCCAGGAAGGCGACGGCCTCGGTGTCCCACGGGGAGGCGAACCAGTCGATGCCGCGCTTGGCGCAGTGCTCGGAGATGGCCTGGTACTCGGCCTCGCCGAACTCGACGCGGTGGCGGTAGTCGATGTAGGTCATCCGGCCCCAGGGGGTGTCGCGCTCGATGTCCCACTGGTCGCGCGGGGTGCAGATCTCCGGGGTGCGCTTCTGGAACTTGACGGCGTCGCAGCCGGCTTCGGCGGCCACGTCGATCAGGGCGAGGGCGTTGTCGAGGTCGCCGTTGTGGTTGATGCCGATCTCGCCGGTGACGTAGACGGGGTTGCCGGGGCCGGCGGTGCGGGTGCCGAGGGTGCGCAGACGGGAGGCGTTCATGAGGTGTGTTTCCTTAGCTAGAGCGGGTTTGGGGGACCCGGGGATTACTTGGGGGACTGGGCAGTGGGAGTCGTGAGGGTGGGGCCGAGCAGCCAGGCCGCGATCTCGCGGATGGCGCCGAAGCCGCCGGGGGTGGTCGTGACGGCGCGTGCGGCCGCCCGTACCGAGTCGTGGGCGCTCGCGACGGCGACGGGCCAGCCGGCGAGTGCGAAGCACGGCAGGTCGTTGACGTCGTTGCCGACGTAGAGGACACGTTCGGGGGCGATGGACTGTTCGTCGCACCACTGCTTGAGTGCCTGGTCCTTGCGGTCGATGCCGTGCAGGACCGGGATGCGGAGCTTGTGGGCGCGGGCGGCGACGACCGGGTTCTGCTCGCTGGAGAGGATCAGCAGCGGCAGCCCGGCCTTGCGCAGGGCGGCGATGCCGAGGCCGTCGCCGCGGTGGACGGCGACGATCTCGCGTCCGTCGGCGTCGATGAGGACCCGGTCGTCGGTCTGCGTGCCGTCGAAGTCGAGGACGACCGCGTCGATGTCGTCGAGGGTGGGCAGCGGCGAGGCGTCGAGCAGCGGCGCGAGGGCGCGGGCGCGGGCCAGGTCGTGCGGGTCGTCGATCTCCAGGACCCGCGCGGCGTCGGTGCGCACCAGGGCGGTGTGGCCGAAGAAGCGGTGGCGGTGGGTGCGGAAGCCCTCGGCGTTCATGGCGTACGCGGTGCCCGTTTCGAGGAGGTCCTCGGGGCGGTCCTGGCGCATCTGCCGTACGGACTTGTCGTGGTTGACGCCGTAGTTGTCCTCCTCGATCGCGCTGCCGTCGCGCCAGAGGAAGCCGTGGAAGGGGGCGACCGTGACCGCCGTGTCGGCGCCGTCGTGGGCGACCGCGGCGGCGACGCCGTCGATGTCCTCCCGTACGACGAAGGGGCTGGTGCACTGGACCAGCAGCACCACGTCGGCCGTCCGCTCGCGCATCGCCTCGTAGGCGTCCAGGGCGTGCAGCACCGCGTCCTCGCTGCTGGACCTGTCCCCGGCGATGGCCGCGGGGCGCTGGACGATGTGCAGCCGCTCGGGCGCGCCCAGTGTGTCGCCCGCGGCGCGGGCCGCGTCGGCGATGGCCGCGTCGTCGGTCGTCACGACGACGTCCGTGACCTCGCGGGAGGCCAGGCAGGCGCGTACGGCGCGGGCGATCAGCGGTACGCCGCCGACCTGGGCGAGGTTCTTGGCCGGTACGCCCTTGGATCCGCCGCGGGCGGGGATCACGGCGAGCACGGTGGGGGTCGGGGTCATCTCTGCTCCTGAAGTGGTGTTCACAGCTCGCCCATCCGTCGGATCACCGGGGCGACCCGCTGGACGCCCTGCCGGTACGCGCCGCGCGCCGCCTCCCGGACCGCTTCGCGGACCGCGCCGCGCACTCCGCCGGTCTCGCGGGGCCGTTCGGCGCCCGGCAGCGGGTGGCCGTCGGGGGCGAGGTGGTGGCGGGCGAGGATGCCGGGGAGGTAGCCGGGGGCCGTGGCGGGCGTGTAGTAGGGGGCGAGGTCGGACAGCCGGGCGGCGGCGAGCAGGGCGTCGACGCGGGCGCGGGCGTGGTCGTAGGCCGTGGCGTACGTGCCGTCGGCGGCGACGCCCTGGCCGGCCAGCCACTCCGGGTCGGGTTCCGGGCGGAAGCCCCCGTCCAGGTGGTCCCAGGAGGTGAGCAGGCCGGAGCCGATGAAGTGGTGGTTGCCCAGGGCCTCGCGGACGCCGAGGTCGCTGAGGACCGCGGTCGGGACGCGCCGGTGCAGGGACTCCAGCGCGGCGGTCGAGGAGACCGTGACCAGCAGGTCGGTGCGGTCCAGGACCTCGCCCATGTGCCCGTACACCAGGCGGAAGTTGGGCGGGAGGCCGCCGGGCAGCTTCTCGGCGAGCCGCTGGTAGGGGAGTTCCTCGATGTGGGTGGTGTGCTCGCCGGGCTTGGAGCGCAGCTTCAGCAGCACCTCGCGCTCCGGGTGCAGCCTGGCGTGCTCGACCAGCCTGCGCAGCAGGTACATGCGGTCGTCGCGGGAGGCCGGTACGGAGGGCTGGGCGGCGAAGACGACGGTGTCGCGGCCCTCCTGCGGGCGGTGCGGCTCGCCGCCGAGGAACGGCAGGGCGGCCTCGGTGACGGCCGAGGCGTCGGCGCCCACTCCCTCGTACACCGCGCGGAAACGCTCCGCGTCGTGGCGGGAGTTGGCGAGGACGATGTCGGCGCCGTGCCGCAGCAGCAGTCCGTCGGCGAGCTTCTCGTAGACGACGCCGACGTAGCCGGTGACGACGACGGGCCGGGCGGGCAGCCGCAGTGCGGCGAGTCCGTGCAGCATCGCCTGGACGGCTCCGCCGACCAGGGCGAGGACGACGACGTCGTACCCCTCGTCGCGCACGGTGCGCAGGAATTCGACGGCCGTCACCTCGCGCACCCGGCCGGCCTCGATACCGACGTCGCCGACCTCGGCGAGCTGGCGCGGGGTCGGGGTGGCCCGGCCGCGCAGCAGCAGTCCGCTGATCTCGACGTGCTGCGCCGACTCCCCGGACGCACCGGCGGTGAGGCGGCGCGCGGTGAGCGCGCCCCATTTCCACCGGGTGTCGGAGTCGGCGAGTACGGCTACCCGGAGGGCGGTCGTCTTTTCGGTACGTGGGGGCACGTCCCAGAACTTAGGAAGGCATTCCGATTCGCGGCCCAACGTGACGGCAACAGCTGGTTAACAGCCCGCCGACGCTTGGCGAATCGCCTTCACAAAGAGGACGCAATCACCCACGATTCGGTCTGGTTCATCATTCCGACATTCGCCGTTCACCCACCGTCCCTCCCGGGGCCAAGGCAAATGACGGGCTCACGCCTAGCGTGAGACGGGTGGTTAAGCTCTCGGTCATCGTGCCGTTCTACAACGTGCAGACATACGCCCCCGACACCTTGAGAAGCCTGCGGGCCAACGCCCGCGAGGACTTCGAATTCATCCTCGTCGACGACTGTTCGACCGACGGGACCGCGGACATGCTGCGCCGCGCCGAGGACGAGATTCCGGGGGTGGTCGTACGCAGACACAAGCAGAACGGCGGACTGGCCACCGCCCGTAACACCGGCCTGGACGCCGCGCGCGGCGAGTACCTCGCGTTCCTCGACGGGGACGACTGGCTCGCCCCCGGGTTCTACTCCGAACTCCTCGCCAGGACAGCTGAGTTGGGCTGCGACTTCGTCCGTACCGACCATGTCCAGGTCGAGGGCAGGAACCGCAGCGTGCACCGCGTCCCGCACGGCCGGCGCGGCGAGGTGCTGGACCCGCGGGACGCGATCCTGCCCGCCGGGCGGTCCACCTCGGTCGACTATCCGTACGCCTGGGCCGGGCTGTACCACCGGCGGCTGCTGGACCGCGGGCTGCTGCATTTCACGGACGGGCTGCGCACCGCGGAGGACCGTCCGTGGATCTGGCGGCTGCATCGCGAGGCCGATTCCTTCGCGGTGCTGGGGCTTCTCGGAATTTTCTACCGGCGCGGGGTGGCCTCTTCGCTCACACAGATCGGCGACGTACGCCAGCTCGATTTCATTCGCTCGTTCGACCAGGTCATTCGGGAAACCGCGGAAGATCGTGACGCGCAGGTACTGCTGCCGAAAGCGGTCCGTACCTATTGCGCAATCATTTTCCACCACATGAGCTCGATCGAAAGGTTCGAACCCGCCGTGGCCCGCACACTGAAGTCCATGAGCGGAGCCGCGCTCAAGCGAATGCCGCAGCAGGTGCTCGACGACGCCCTCGACTCGATGGACGTGCAGCGCGCCACCCTGCTGCGCCGGCTGCGCCGCCGCCCGGCCGCCGCGGGCACCAAGGAGGTGGCCGCCGCGTGAACGCCGCCCGGTCCCGCACCACGCAGATCTTCCTCGCCTCCACGCTCTACGGCACCGCCACCCTCGCCGCCGCGCTCGACGCGGGCTGCTTCCCGGACGCGGACCGCCGCATCCTGCTCGTCTCGAACAACGCGGCCGTGCCGGAGACGACGGCCTCCCTCGACGCGATGCCCGGGTTCGACGCGCTGCGCGGCCGTTTCGACGACGTGGTGTCGTGGAACACGACGATCGCCCCCTTCCACCCGGGCGGCTGGGCGCCGCGCCCCGACGACGTGCCCCTGTGGGAGCGGCATCTGCGCCTGGCCTGGGGGCTCGGCGACGACGACATCGAGCTCGCGGTCGAATCGATCCAGGTCAACCCCGCGCTGGCCGTCGCGCAGATCTTCACCGGCGCGCCCGTCGATGTGTACGCGGACGGGCTGATGAGCTACGGCCCCACCCGTAACAAGATCGACCCGCTGGTCGGTACGCGGGTGCGCCGGCTGCTCCACCTCGACCTGGTGCCGGGGCTGAAGCCGCTGCTGCTCACGGAGTTCGGGGTGGCGCCGCAGATCGTGCCGACCGAGGTGTTCCTGAAGGTGCTCGGTGAGCTGGCGGACGCGCCCGCGGCCCAGGACGGCGTACCGGCCGTGGAGGCGCCCGCGCTGCTGCTCGGCCAGTACCTCTCGGCGCTCGGGCTGATCAGCGCGGCCGAGGAGGAGAATCTGCATCTGCGGATGATGCGCGGCGCGGTCGCGCTCGGCCACACCCGGATCGTCTTCAAACCGCATCCCACGGCCCCGGCGCAGTGGTCGAGGGCGATGCGCGAGGAGGCCGGGAGGCTCGGTGCCGAGCTGACGGTGCTGGACGAGGGGGTGCTCACCGCACCGGTCCTCGCCGAGGTGCTCTACCAGCGGATGCGGCCCGCGCTGGTCGTCGGCTGCTTCTCGACGGCGCTGCTCACCGCCTCGCAGTTCTACGGGCTACCGGTGGCCCGGGTCGGCACCGAGGTGCTGCTGGACCGGCTCGCCCCGTACGAGAACAGCAACCGCGTCCCGGTCACGCTGGTGGACGCGCTGGTGCCGGAGGTGACGGACCGGGCGGCCGTCGAGCGGGCGGGGACGGCGCGGGGCGCGGAGCCGGTGGATCCGGTGGAGCTGACCGGGCTGGTCACCGCGGTCGGGTTCGCGATGCAGCCGAGGATCTACCCGGAGCTGCGGCCGGCCGCCGAGCGGTATCTGGCCGCACACCTGGACACCACCACATGGCGCTACTTCAAGCGCAAGCGGCTGACCTCGCTGGCGCTGCCGGGGGCGGTGCCGGCGCAGCTCGCGTTCCTGCCGCGCAACGCGGTGGTGCGCCGGGTGGCACGGTCGGTGCGGCGCCGGGTGGTGCGGCAGTAGGCCTCGGGTGCGGGGCCGGTTCGGCCTCGGGTGCGGGGCCGGGCCCGGTTCGGCGCCCCGCCCCGCACCCGGCGCCGTCAGACGGGCACGCCGCCCTGGATCACCCTCAGGTCCGCCGCGTTGGCCTCGGTGACCTTCCAGAGTTCCCGCTGCCGGCCGTGCACATCGGCGACCGTGGCCGCGTGGTCGTCGAGCAGCCCGGCCGCCCGCTCGGTGAGCCGGGCCCCGAGGTGCCGGTCGTGGACCGAGATGCCCCACTCCGGACGGTCGATGTCGGCCAGGAAGTACGCCATCTTCGGGTGCGAGATCAGGCTGATGATCGGCGTCCCGCAGCCGAACGGGATCATCCCCGCGTGCCCGCGCATCCCGATGACCAGCTTGGTGCGGGCGTAGGTGTCCCGGATCCCGTCGTTGCCGAAGTCGTACATCGGGATCACCGGCAGCGCGATCCCGTGCTCGCGCCGCAGGTCGAAGGCGATCCGCTCGTCGTCCAGCGAGTGGGCGACGCATTGGACCTCGGCCCGCTTGCCGAGCTCCCGCACCGCGGTCGCCATCTCGCCAAGGAAGTGCCCGTAGTCGTGCCCGAAGCGGAGCCCGGAACGGTCGTACGCGGCGTTGATCAGCACGGTGTCCTCGCGCCGCTCCGGGTCCGTCCAGCCGTCCACCAGCTGCCTGGTGACCGTGGTCGGGCAGGGCTGGAAGCGCACCTTGTCGTGGAGCGAGGCGGGCAGCAGTTCCCGGACCTTCTCGATGGAGCCGTGGTTGCGCAGCCCGAAGAACGAGGCCCGTTCGACGAGCCCCCGCAGGCTGGAGAGGAACCGGTCCCGCCCGTGCCCGTACGCCTGGCCGTCGAAGGCGTTGAAGCCGACCGCATACACCATGACGGGGACATCGATCCGGTCGAGCAGCTCGTCCGGGACGTTCCACTGCCAGCCGCTGTTGCCGTTGGGCGCGGTGTCCGGGATGAAGAGGCCGCCGCCGCCGATGACCAGGCCCCGGCGCTCGTTGACCCGTTCCAGCGCGGCCTCGTCGAAGAGCCGGTGGGCGTGGACGGAGTGCCAGCGCCGCGGTCCGGTGTCCCGGCCGAAGGCCAGCCGTACGCTCTCCGGCAGCAGCTTGTCCCCGGCGTTGCCCTGGCGCTCCATGTAGAAGGCGACATGGGCGAGCTGGCCGGAGGCGGGGCCCTCCACGGGGGCGGTCAGGTCCGTGGTGCGCTTGTGCATCAGCCGGTTGGCGCGGTGGGTGGGGTCGACCGCGAGACCCTTCAGGGCGTACTCGGCCGCCTCGTCGTCGTCGCCGTGGATCCAGGAGATCTGGGCGAGGCGGGCGAAGGCGGTCGCGGCCCGGTTGGGCGAGGCGGTGGCGAGCAGCAGCCGGGCGCGGGCCTCCTCGTAGCGGGAGACGCTCATCAGGGCGTGGCCGAGCACCTCGTGCGGCCAGGACTCGTCGACGGGGATCTTGACCCGGCCCAGCAGATCGGCCGCCTCCTGGTACTCGCCGGCCGCGATGTGGGCGGCGGCGACCTTGCGGGCGGCCTCCGGGGACCCGGTGCGCAGCACGTGCGGGGTGCCGTAGTGGACCAGCAGGTCGTGGTGCTTGGCGCCGGGCAGCGCCACGTACGCGGAGTGCAACTCGGCGTCGGACAGCTCGAACTCGTGCCAGCGGTTCTCGGCCTCGCGGTAGCCGGCCTCGCCGCCCTGCCAGGGCTTGTGCCGCCCGGTGAAGTGCAGGATCGCGGTGGAGTCGGGGACCGGGAGGTCGCCGGAGAGCCGCCGCTTGACGAAGTTGTAGCGGGCGTCGAGCTGGACGAAGTCGCCGTCGAGCACGGCGTTGAGGATGCCCTGGTCGTGCTTGTCGAGCTCGTACGTGCCGGCCCGGCCGACCTCGTCGATCCTCGCGCAGAACGCGTCGCTCAGATACTCGCGCTGGATGACCAGGAGCCCGCTGTTGAGCTTGTGCTGCCCGTAGAAGAACTGCGGTACGGCGGCCAGTCCGTCGCGCAGCGCGAGCAGTTCGCCCAGATCGTCGAGGACGACCATGTCGGTGTCCAGGGTGATCACGGTGTCGTAGTCGCGGACCCGGAAGATGTCGAGGATGAAGTAGGCCTTGCGCACCAGGTAGTTGTCCTGGTCGCCCTTGGCGTACGAGTCGTAGTGCTCGGCGTCGACCCGGCGGAAGTCGACGCGCGGGTGCAGTGCCCGGATCTGCGCGACGGACGCGGGGCGCAGTCCGTCGTGCAGGACGAGGAAGTCCTCGCAGACGTTCGGGTTGGAGAGGGCCAGGCTGCGCAGCAGGGCGAGGAAACCGGGCAGGTAGTTCTCGTCGACGAAGCTCGCGAAGGCGACCCGGCGCTTGCCGGTGAGTGAATTCGCGGGCGCGGGCGGGACGGGAAGGCCCGTGGCGGGGAGGACCGGGTCGGGAAGGCCCGTGCCGGGGAGGCCCGTGGCGGACGGGGGCGTGGCGGTCGTCGTCATCGCAGTCGGATCCTCATGTCGGTGACGCTCTGGGCACGTTCCATGACCCACGCCTTTTCGCTGGTGTACTCGTGCACGGAGGTGATGGGCATCCGCATCGCGCCGGGCAGGCGGTAGGCGCCGCTCTCGTAGAAGTCGAACCCGATCAGGTCGATCCGGCTGCTGACGTCGAGGTGGTCCAGGAGCCACAGCATGTTGAACCCGGTGGTGGGGATGGCCGGCCAGACGTCGGCGCCGACGCGCCCGATGTCACGCAGCGGCCAGCGCAGCGACTCGTCGCCCAGGTACTGCTGGGCGCCCGGGACGAGGCGGTTGCGCAGGGAGTGCTTCCAGTCGCCGGAGACCCCGCCGAAGACCAGCCGGGTGTGCACCTTCTGGTCCCAGTTGAAGCCGTGCTTGTGGATGGTGGCGTGGATGTCGGTGCGCCGTCCGGTCGCCGCCGGGTCGATCCGGTACGAGTTGAAGCGGACGACCAGGTCGTAGCCGTCGATCTCGGCGCCCATCGAACTGCCGCCGACGCGCTGGGAGTTGGCGATGAGGCAGATCGACCGGCCCGCGATCCGGTTGCGGAACTCGCCGACCGTGGTCCACTCGACGCCGCCGAAGGTGGGGTCCTCGACCGGGCCGCGCATCCGGCTCCTGCGCTGTTCGGCGTAGAGGCCGACGATCTCGGTGAGCCGGGCCACGGCGACGGGGTCCGTCCCGGCCGCCTCGATGGCCAGCCCGAGGTACTGGGAGGTGGCCTCCTGAAGCTCCGTCACCGGGGCTCCGGTGCGCTCCTGGGCGAGCAGGGCGCCGACCAGCCGGGGCTCCGCCCGGTCCCGGTCGCCGCGCGCCTGGAGGGCCAGGCCCTCGGCCCAGGACTCGGTGACGGGGCGGGCGGCGTACTCGGCGGCGGCCGGGCAGTCCCGCTCCAGCCTCCGCAGCAGCGCGTCCTGGAGCCGCGCGCCCGCCCGCAGCCCGACGACCTTGGCCGCGATGCCGAAGCCGTCGTCCTCGGTGAACGAGAGGTAGCGCTCGTACGCCTCGATGGCCGCGGTCTCCGCACCCATCGCCTCCAGAGTCCTGGCCCGCAGCCGCCAGCCGGCCCGGGAGCCCTTGCGCTGGGTCAGCACGGTGTCCCCGATGAGCATCGCGAGCTTCAGCTCGTCCTCGTAACCGCAGTCCAGCGCCTTGTTGCCGACCGCGAGCAGCGGGTCGAGCAGCTCGTCGGCGAGGGTCGCGGCGGAGGCCGCGCCCGCCTTGCCGGCGCGCCGCATCAGCGGGATCGAGGACCCGGCGGGCGCGGGTCCCGCGGGCTGCGCCGCGGCGTGCACGGCCAGCAGGTGCCGCAGCGCCTCCGCGAGTGCCGTACGCCGCCGGTCGAGCCCCGCCACCAGCTTGGTGCTGTGCGCGGCACAGGCCCGCAGGCACACGTCCACGTCGGTCGGGGTGACGGAGGCGGGCTGCGAGGCGGCGCTCCCGGGCGGGGCCTCGTCACGCTGCCGTGACCAACGGGTGCGGGCTTCTCTCATGGCGCTCCAAGCGTCTGGTGCCCGTGGGGGGAGGGGGCGTATCCGGATGTGCGGTCACCGGAGCGCGCACGGAGCCCCGCCCCGTCGAGGGGCGGATGCCGGGCGCGCGTGATCGGTTCCGCGACACGCTAAGAAACCTGAGCGGCCGCCGGATGAACTCGCCCTTTCGGTACGGAGAACTGCCACCGCCCCCGGGCCGATGCGCTGCTCGGCGCGACGGTCAGACGCTGCTGAGCGAGAGCTTCGCCGCGAACCCGAGGAAGAGCAGACCGGCCGCCGAGGTGGCCCCCGCCGACAGCCGCTTGCGGCGGCGGAACGCGGCGGACAGCCGGGTGCCGCCGAATATCAGCATCGACAGATAGAGGAAGCTGGCGATCTGCAGCAGGGTACCCAGCACCAGGAAGGACAGCGCCGGATAGGCGTAGGCGGGGTCGACGAACTGCACGAAGAACGAAATCAGAAACAGAATCGCCTTCGGGTTGAAGAGGCTGACCACCAGTGCCCGCCGGTAGGGCCGCTCCATCGCCGCCGTGGCCGCGGGCCCGGCGTCCTCCTCGGTCAGCTCGGCCATCCGCCGGTCCCGCTCGCGCCACATGGTCACCGCGGCCCGCAGCATGCCGATCGCCAGCCAGGTCAGATAGCCCGCACCGGCGAACTTGACGACGGCGAAGAGCACCGGCGTCGTCTGCAGCAGCGACGAGGCCCCCAGCGCGGACAAGGTCATCAGGACGGTGTCCCCGGTCCACACCCCGGCCGCCGCCACATACCCGGTCCGCACCCCGCGCCGGGCGGCGACGGAGAGCACGTACAGCGAATTCGGTCCCGGCAGCAGGACGATCAGCACCAGGCCGGCGAGATAGGTCGGAAGATCGGTGACACCCAGCATGAAACGGAGTGTCGCACGCGAGTACGACACTTCGTCCAGGGGTTTTCGGGAAGACGCGGGGTCAGTCCTCGTCGCCGTCGAGGAGGCGGTCCACGGAGATCTCCATCTCGACGCCGACCACGTCCGGCACGGCGAACGAGGTCCCGCGCTTGTGGTGCGCCTTGTTCTTGTACTCGCCGCCCCGGGGATCGCTGCAGAGGAGCACCAGGTCGTGCTTGCGGTCGGCCACGACGTAGACCGGAATGCCCGCCTGGGCGTAGTCCTCGACCTTGGGGCCGAGGTCGTCCGCCCAGTTGGTCGAGGTCACCTCCACGACCATGCGGAAGACGTGAGCGGCGTAGCAGTTCTTCATGACATGGGCGTCCTTGATGTCGGCCTCGACGACCGACAGGTCGGGAATCGCGTAGTCCTCCGGCCCGGAGGGCAACCACAACCCGACCCCCTGGACGAGTCTGAGCCCCACGGTGCGCGCCCGCGCACCGAACTCCTCACCGAGCCAGGACAGAGCCAGAGCGTGCGACACGTCCGCCGGTGGTGTCACAGTGAGCCTCCCCTGGAGAATCTCCACGCGATGCCCAGGCAGCGAGCGTGCGAGCTGGTCGGCTGCCTCGCCGAGCGTCAGCTCCGGCTGTTCCTGCACGCGCACCTGCTCCTCGTGCTGTATTACGGCCACGGCATCCTCCTTTCGGGGACCACTGTTCATGAGCTTATCCAGGTACACGGACATTCAGCGAGAGATCACCCGTGCGGGTACCCAGCGCCTCAGAACGCGTCCGACGGCACATGCCTCCCCCACACCTCGCGCAGCGCGTCGCACACCTCGCCCACCGTCGCCCGCGCCCTGAGCGCGTCCTTCATCGGGTAGAGGACGTTGTCCGTGCCCTCGGCGGCCTTCCGCAGCCGGGCCAGCGCCGTGTCCACCGCGTCCTGGTCGCGTCCGGCGCGGAGCTTCGCCAGGCGGGCCGCCTGCTCGGCCTCGATCGCGGGGTCGACGCGGAGCGGCTCGTACGGCTCCTCCTCGTCGAGCTGGAAGCGGTTCACGCCGACCACGACGCGCTCCGCGCTGTCGGTCTCCAGGGCGATGCGGTACGCGGAGCGCTCGATCTCGCCCTTCTGGAAGCCGCGCTCGATCGCGCTGACCGCGCCGCCCATGTCCTCGATCCTGGCCATCAGTTCCAGGGCCGCGGCCTCGACGTCGTCGGTCATCCTCTCGACGACGTACGACCCGGCGAACGGGTCGACGGTCGCGGTGACGTCCGTCTCGTACGCCAGGACCTGCTGGGTGCGCAGGGCCAGGCGGGCGGACTTGTCGGTGGGCAGGGCGATGGCCTCGTCGAAGGAGTTGGTGTGCAGCGACTGCGTGCCGCCGAGGACCGCGGCCAGGCCCTGGACTGCGACGCGCACCAGATTGACCTCGGGCTGCTGGGCGGTGAGCTGGACGCCCGCGGTCTGGGTGTGGAAGCGCAGCATCAGCGACTTGGGGTTCTTCGCGCCGAACTCCTCCCTCATGACCCGGGCCCAGATCCGGCGGGCCGCACGGAACTTGGCGACCTCTTCGAGAATCGTCGTGCGGGCGACGAAGAAGAAGGAGAGACGGGGCGCGAAGTCGTCGACGTCCATGCCGGCCGCGACGGCGGTACGGACGTACTCGATACCGTCGGCGAGGGTGAACGCGATCTCCTGCGCGGGCGAGGCCCCGGCCTCGGCCATGTGGTAGCCGGAGATCGAGATGGTGTTCCACTTCGGGATCTCGGCCCGGCAGTACTTGAAGATGTCGGCGATCAGCCGCAGCGAGGGCGCCGGCGGGAAGATGTACGTGCCGCGCGCGATGTACTCCTTGAGCACATCGTTCTGGATGGTGCCGGTGAGCCTGTCCGCCGGGACCCCCTGCTCCTCGCCGACCAGTTGGTACAGCAGCAGGAGCAGCGCCGCCGGGGCGTTGATCGTCATGGACGTGGAGACCTTGTCCAGTGGGATCCCGTCGAACAGGACCCGCATGTCGTCGATCGAGTCGATCGCGACCCCGACCTTGCCGACCTCGCCGGACGCGATCGGCGCGTCGGAGTCGTGGCCCATCTGGGTGGGCAGGTCGAAGGCGACGGACAGGCCCGTCGTGCCGTTGGCGATCAGCTGCTGGTAGCGGGCGTTGGATTCCGTGGCCGTACCGAAACCGGCGTACTGGCGCATCGTCCACGGCCGGCCGGTATACATCGAGGGGTAGACACCGCGTGTGAAGGGGTAGGCACCCGGCTCTCCCAGCTTTTCGCCGGGGTTCCAGCCGTCGAGTGCGTCCGGCCCGTAGACCGGTTCGATGGGCAGTCCCGACTCCGACTCGCGCGTCATCTGCTGTGCCTCCCGCTGAAGCTGCCCAGTAAAGCTACTTGCTGGTAACCACGGTTCCCGCGACGGACTGTAGCGGCGGGCGCGAGACCGTTGGAGGGGCAGGGGCTGGGACCTTGCTCACAGCCCTCCCCCACGGCCCTCGTCGCCGCACTCCCCATCATGCGCGGGCTTTGGCAACCGGGCAGAGCGGGAATCCGTCCAAGGGGACACCGGACACACAGGGGGCCGAGATGATGGACAGCACCACCAGGAGCACATCGCGCACCGCCGTACGGGGCACGACGCGGACCGGCAGGCGGGGTCGGGCGGGGGCCGCGGCGGCGCTCGCCGTCCTCACCGTCGCCGCGGCGGCCGGCTGCAAGGCACAGGCCACCGGTAGCGCACCGGCGGCCCCGTCGGCACCGCCGCGGGCCACGACCACGACCACCGACGACGACAAGCCCGCCTCCCGGCCGCCGACGCCCGCCGCGTCCTCGCCGGAGGCCACCGCGTCGCCCACGCCGAAGCCCGACCCGCAGGGCACGACGCTGATGGCGAGCGGTACCGAGAGCAAGCAGGTGCGGGAACTCCAGGCCCGGCTGCGGCAGATCGGCCACTTCGACCGCAGCCCCACCGGCTACTACGGCTCCGTCACGGTCGCCGCGGTCCAGTCCTTCCAGGGCAAGCGCGGCCTCTCCCGTACGGGCAGGACGGACACCCTCACCTGGCAGAAGCTGCTCGGCATGACGCACGAGCCGACGGCCGCCGAGCTGAATCCGCCGACCACCCGACCGGCCGCCAAGCCGGACAAGCGCTGCATGACCGGCCGGGTCCTGTGCATCAGCAAGAACAGCCGGACGCTGTCATGGATGATCGACGGCCGCGTCGTGTCGTCGATGGACGTCCGCTTCGGCTCCCAGTACACGCCGACGCGCGAGGGCACCTTCTCCGTCTACTGGAAGTCCCGCCACCACGTGTCGACGATCTACCACACGGCCATGCCGTACGCGATGTTCTTCAGCGGCGGCCAGGCGGTGCACTACTCGGCGGACTTCGCGGCCCGCGGCTACAGCGGCGCCTCGCACGGCTGTGTCAACGTCCGGGACGAGGGGAAGATCGCCTCGCTCTTCGCCCAGGTGAAGAACGGCGACAAGGTCGTGGTCTACGGATAGGGCCGGACGGCGGGAAGAGGAGGAGAAGGGGCGCGGACGGGACCGGGGGAACGTGTCCCGCCCGCGCCATGTGCGCTGAGCCGTAGGTACGGGGGGAACCCCGGCTCTGTGCGCTGCCGATGACCAGTCGGCTCACTCAGTACTGCGTCACGGCCTCGAAAAACGTCACACCTGGCGGCGGAGGGCTCGAAAAAGCCTGCCGCGCACGGCTTCGCTCAGCCGGGGGTCCGGGCCGAGGGCGTCAGGGAGACCGGGTTCGAGGGCAGCCGCACACCGTTCACGAACCGGATCGCCGAGGGCGCTCCGGAGCCGAAGCCGATGCCGTTGTTCCCGTTCGAGCCGTCCTCGCCCTGCTCGTCGTCGCCCTGGTCGTTCTGGCCCTTCCCGGATCCTTCGAGCACACGGTCGCAGAACCGGTCCAGGTTGCGGGCGCCCTTCGCCAGCGCTTCGAGCTTGCGTCTGCGCTTGTCGTCCAGGGTGCCGTCGCGGTACGCGCGGCAGGCCTTGAGCGCCTTGGCGTACCACTCGCCGGAGCCGGTTCTCCCGGAGCTCTCGGGCTGATTGCCGTTCCGGGGGCCGGCCGTGGAGCCGGTCGTGGCGCCGCCGGGCTTCCGGTCGCCGCCGCCCTTGTGCTCCTTCGCCCGGCCCGATCCACCGGGATCCGGGTCACCGGCCGGGGTGGAGGGGGCCGCGGGGGGCGTGGAGGGGTCCGCGCTCGGGGAGGCGGACGGCGGTGGCTGCGGGGTCTCCTCCTCGGTGAGCCCCGAACCGAGCTCCTCGGGTGTCGCCGCTGCCGAGACGGAGGTGGCCGGCAGGGGGGCGTGCCCGCCGAACGGGCCGGGAAGCATCCCGGTCCCCGCCGCCACGGCCACCCCGCCGAGCGCACAGCCCGCGAGGGAGGCGACCAGACCGAAGCGGACGGGCCGGCTCCAGCGCGCGGAGCGGATACGGCGGGAGTCCCCGGACGGGACGGAGCCGACGAGCGTGGCCCCGATGCGTACCGGTTCGAGCATCTCGGCACCCGCCGGCCGGCCCGCATTCCCGGTGGTGCCCCTCGGCTGCGCGTTCGCCCGGCTCCTCGCACGCGCGGAGTGGGTGGCCGTGCGGAAGGCGGCCAGCGCCGCGGCCTCGCCGGGCAGTTCACCGGTGGCCGGGCGGGCGGTCCGTGCGGCTGCGTCCAGCGCGGCGGCGAGCCTCTCGGCGTCCGTACACGATTGACCGCCGACGGGGTCGACCGGCTCGCCGCGGAGCAATCTCTCCGCGGCGTCCTTGTCAAGCCATTCGTACCGCTCGTCGGCCATCACATGTCCTTCTGCGTCCACGGACGCGAATGCGTCACACCCGCCGGCGCCGCCAGACCGTTGCGGGCGGGGCGCTGGGCGGGCACCGCGTCGAGTTCCGCCGCCCGGCCCGCCGCGCTCCGGTGCGGGGCGGACGGGTCCGCCGGATCCCCCGCGGGGGCGGCGTCGTCGGAGTCGTCGGAGTCCGTTCCGCCAGGGTGGGAGTCGGTGCTGTCGGTGCTGTCGGCGTCCGTACGCAACAGCTCGGCCAGCCGCTTCAGCCCCCGGTGCGCCGCGGTGCGTACCGCCCCCGGACGCTTGCCCAGCGTCTGCGCGGCGCTCTTCGCGTCCAGGCCCACGACCACCCGCAGCACCACGGCCTCGGCCTGGTCCTGCGGCAGCTGGGCGATGAGCGACATCGTGCGGCCGGTGGCCAGGGCCTCCATCGCCTCGCCGGCGGTGTCGGACTCGGCCGGCCGCTCGGACAGCTCCGACTCGTCGCCGCCGACCGCGGGGCGCCTGCCGCGCATCCGCAGATGGTCCAGCGCGCGGTTGCGGGCTATGCGCGCCGCCCAGCCGCGGAAGCGGTCGGCGTCGCCGCTGAACCGGTCGAGGTCGCGCGCTATCTGCAGCCAGGACTCGGACGCCACGTCCTCGGCGTCCGGCTCCCCCACCAGTGTCCGTATGTAGCCCAGCAGCCGCGGCTGCACAGCGCGGTACACAGTACGGAAGGCGTCCTCGTCCCCGTCCTGTGCCGCGAGTACCGCGGCAGTGAGCTCCGCGTCGTCCCCCAGCACTCCCTCAACCTGCCCTGCTGTCCCGAATCGCAGCTGGTCATCACTGCCGCGCCACCCTGCGCGACTCCGCACGCTACGTCCTCGGCGGGGGTCGCGTCCATGTCTTGTACAACCCGCAACATTCCCCGGACTCCTGGTGGTGTGACAGAAAACGCAGCGACGGCGCTGAGTGGAGTACGGGGTCGTCCTACGGCCCCGCGGAAGACGACCGGGGCCTCTCCTGTGGGGGGTGGCGGCCCCGGTCGTCCATCCAACATTTAGCCCTCTGACCAGGTATTTTGCGGGCCGTCTACCCCCTCCGTGACCAACGGCGTGACCAACGCGCCAGCGAGTTCCTCTCGCCGGGCCCCCGTCGCAGGCGGAAAGTCCCTCCGTGACCAACGGCATGACCAACCCGTTGCGTGTTCACTCGATACGCCCCAGGCCGATGCGCTGCGCGGTCCCCGACGCGAGCTTCCACGCACCCTCCACCCGGCGCTTGCCGTACTGGGACATCGTGTAGCCCGGCGAGTGGTGCCTCACATTGAGCCGTTTCCAAGCTGGCGTTGCTGACCGCGAGTTGGACAGTCCTGCGCAAGGGCGAAGCTCCTGGTAGACGGGTTCTCGACCAAGATCACCCGTGTCCGCCAGGAGCTTCGTGTGCTTGCCTATCCGTCCTCGATCGATCTGTCCAGCCGCACTCTGCAGTTCCTGACGGGGCAACTGGCCGTGAGGAGGCAGGAGATCGGGACGCGGTGGCGACGTCTCTCCGCTGCACGCCAGGCCCTGCTCGCCCTGGCTCATCTGCGGTGCGGTGACACCTATGCCCAGCTCGCCGCCGGGTTCGGCATCGGAATCGCAACCGTCTTCCGCTACATACGGGAAGCCGTCGAGGTCCTGTCCGCCCTCGCCCCGTCCCTGGCGGAGGCGATGAGGACGATCCGGGCGAAGGCGTTCGTCATCCTCGACGGCACCCTGCTGCCGATCGACCGCATCGCCGCCGACACCCCGTACTACTCGGGAAAACACAAACGCCACGGAGTGAACGTCCAGGTCCTCACCGATCCGTTCGGCCGTCTGCTGTGAGCCTCGCCCGCACTGCCCGGCTCGACCCACGACCTCACCGCAGCCAGGCGGCACGGGATCATCGAAGCCCTCGCCGACGCGGGACTCAAATGCTGGGCCGACAAGGCGTATCAAGGCGCTGGCGGGCCCGTCCGGGTTCCGTTCCGAGGCCGCCGTCTCAAGCGATGGAAGCGCCGCCACAACAACACCCACGCCAAGATCCGCTGCGTCGGTGAGCAGGCCATGGCCACCCTCAAGGGCTGGCGTCTCCTTCGGAAGCTTCGCTGCAGCACGAACCGCATCACCGACGTCGTGAAAGCCGTCCTGGTCCTTCACCACGCATCAGCGTGAGGTTGGAAAACGCTCAGTGAGCTGTTTCCGACCCGATTGCCGGGCGGGCCGAGTTGGCGCCGAGCCGAGTGTGGGAAGAGGCGAAGCTCCTGCTAGGTGGGTTGTCGACCCAGCAAACTATCTGCCCGGAGCATCGTGTGCTTGTCTACCCATCAGGGCTCGATCCTTCCAGTTCCACCCTTCGATGCCTGTCCGGTCTGCTGAGCGCCCGGCGTCGCGAACGCGGCACGCGGCTGCTCAGTTGCCGACCAGGGCGTCGTGGATGGCCCACCCCATGTCGCCGGCGCACCAGCTGATGTTGCCGAGGACTGCGACGTCCAGGCCCTGCTGCGGGTAGTGATAGAGGCGGGCGCTGGCCCCGTCCTCCTCGCCCGTGTGGCCCCAGCGGACGATGGTTCCTTCGTCGTCGAGGATGTGGGTGAGGCCGAAGCCGTACATCCACCGGTAGCCGCGGACCTTCTCCTCACGCTCGTCGACCTGCGGGGTCAGAGCCAGGCGCGTGGTCTCCTCGTTCAGCAGCCGCCCGTGGCGCAGTGCGTGGGCGAAGGCCGTCAGATCGGCGGCGCTACAGGTAGCCCCTCCGTCGGCGGCGGCCCCGGGGGTGGTCGCGTAGTGATTGGTCCGGTACGGGGTGGGGCTGCCGGCGGTGGTGAGGTATCCCTCGGCGATGTCCGGCCCCAGGTCGTCCAGGGCCGGGAATCCTGCCGCGCTCATTCCGGCACGGGCGAATACGTCGTCGGCAATAACCTCCTCGAAGGAGCGGCCGGTCACCGATTCGATGAGCAGGCCGAGCAGGATGTAGCCGGCGCCGTTGTACAGATGACGCTCCCCGGGAAGGAAGTGGGGCTGCTTGCCGGCGAACAGTGACAGGTAGTCCTTGTTGCTCCGCAGCAGGTAGAGCGGGTGGGAGGAGGTCAGGGCGGCCCATTCGGCCTCCCAGTCGGCGCTGCCCTCCTCGAACCAGTCGCCGATGCCCGCCGTCATCGTCAGGGCGTGATGGACCGTGACACGCGGATCGAGCTGGGGCATGTGCTCTTTCACGAAGCCCACCAGCGCGTCGTCGAGGCGGACCTGCTTCCGCTCGACGAGCTGCAGGACGGCCACCGCTGTGAACATCTTGGACACCGACGCCACCCGGAATCGCGTGTCGCACGTGTTCGGTATGGACCACCGCCGTGACGCCATCCCGAACGCGCGGGTGAATACCGGCTCCCCGTGACGCGTGACACGGACCGTGCCGGAGAACCCCTTCCCCTGCGCCACTGCGGAGATGGCCTCCTCCAGGTAAGCCGGATCGAGTCCGTCAGCCCTCGTCACAATCGTCACCGCAGACCCCTCACAGAAGAAAACTCACCCGTCATCGGTAATGATGATCGACACCAGTCCGCCTGCGAGCAACCGATTTACCCTGACCACACGAGCCGCGGCGAGAGCGTCGCCCCAACCCGCCTCGGCCGCCGGTCCGTTGACCGCGACGTACATTCCGTCACCTCGCGGATCGCGTGTCGACGGTATCCCCTCCGGCCCCGCGGTTGAGCTGTTCCGGGTTTCGTAGCGGCTGGTTTGTGTGGTTTCAGGCGGCGTTCGTGGTCGCCTGGGATCGGTAGTGCTGGGCTTCGAATTCCTCGGGCGGGAGGTAGCCGAGTGCTGAGTGCGAGCGCTCGGTGTTGTACCGGCCGACCCACTGCTCGATGCCGGTGCGGGCTGCGAGCCTACGGGCGCGGCGGCAGATCGCCGACACCTTCGACTCACCGGCCCAGGCCCTGGTCGCCTTCGAGAAGGCCCACGGCGACACCATGCGCCCCGGCCCGGCTCCCATGACGGATACAGAGCGCGCCGCTGCCAAAGCCCGAACGTCCCTCGACACACCAGCAGTCGAGCCCGAGGCACCCCCGGCCGCGCCGGAGACCGTCCCCGCTTACGCAGCCGACGCCGGCGACCACGACGCCCTCCTTGACGAGTTCCTCAACACTCACAGTGACTGGCAGAAGTGGCGCACCTGGTCCGACGAGACCACCCATGCCATTCACGAGAACCAGACCCTGCGCGTCGAACGCGCCCACGACGCCCTCGCCAAGGAGGTCGCGTGGACCGTAGCGGCGTACGAAACACCGGTCTCCGCCCGCATGTGGGTTCTCACCGCGACCGGCAGCACCCCCGCTCCCGTCCTGCAGGACCTGCTGCATTATCTCGCCCACAACGACGACTGGGACACAGCCCTCGGCTCCCCAGTCGACGGAAAGACCGTCACCGCCGCCACGCAGCCCCTCTCCGATGCCGGATGGCAGCACACTGTGGACGGACGCTGGATCCGCTGGACATCCCCCGCCGGAGACGCGGGAGTCCAAGCGGGGGTCCAATTCGACGCCTTCGCCGCGCAGCACCCCATCCAGAACCTCGACACCTGGACCGTCTGGGCAGGCCCGAGCCTCAACCGCGCCACCTGGACCCTCACCGCATCTCCGTACACCCCCAGCGCACTACTGGCCGATCTGTCGGAAACCCTCACCCACGGGACCGGCACCCGCCAGCCCCAGGCCGCTGTTCGAGCACGCATGACGAGCCTTCTCACCACACCGCCGGCCACCGCGGCGGTCAAGGCCGGGACCGCCGTCAGTCGCCCACGCTGATCACCCAGGGGCTGAGCAACGCACCGTCGCACACCCACGCGCCACAGCCCATACCCACTACCTCGCCCACGGGCGCATCGCTGATCGGCAAACGGAATGCGCCGCTGTCACGTAGTTTCGCGCTCCACCCGCCGCCGTGCCAGATAAGCCGTGCGATTGAGCTCGGATGCGGGCTGCCACCGTGCGCAAGTCGACATCTCCCTCGGCATGGGCTCCCCGCAAGGCGGTGCATCGTCCCGCCATGCCCCGCGGGGCATGGCGGGAGCCACCTCAAAGTCGGGCAACATAGCGCAGGGCTGCCGGTTGGCCAAACCGGCAGCCCTGCGCATCATTGATGGTCCACCGCCACGAATTGCCCGTACGTCGAGAGGCACCACCCGGACGACAACAGACACAGCACGAAGGACAGCCCGCCAAGAGGTCAGCGGGCGATCACGCCGCCCCGTAGCTCGCCCGGAACAAGTCCAGCGCCCGCTCCACATCCTTCGGCGTACGCAGCTGGACCTCCAGATCACCCGTCCCGTGGTGGCCGGGGCCCGACACGTCACGGGTGAACCCTGGAACGAGGTCGACGTCCTTCGGGTCGATCGTCAGGTAGACCAACAGCTTGCTCCGCTGCGGCGGGCACAGGCAGGCGAAGTTTCGCAAACGCTGATACGCCCGGTACTGCTTGCGCTCAACACGGTTCACACCGTCCCCGAGCCCGAGCAGTGCTTCGTCGACCGCGCTCGCCAGCTCCATCATCGACGCACCCTGGACGTCGGCTGCCGCCCGAGCAACCGCCTGACGGCGCGCCCTGCGGTCCGCGTGCATGCCGCCACTCACGGACGCCACGGTCTCAAGCCCGAGCAGGTCACCGCCGAAGAGTCGGTAGCGAACCAGGTCGATCGACCTCCGGTGCTCGCGCACGGCAAGCACGTCGTAGCGTGTGAAGTCGCCTGCGATGCAGATCAGGCGGGGTCCGCTCCATAGCACCTGGGACGCGGCCGTAGCCCCGAACCGGTCACGGACCAAGCGCTCGAACTCGGCCCGGTGATCCATCAGCCACGAGAGATAGAAAAGACTCTGGTGGATGACGCCGGCATCGACGCCCCGCTTGTACTCGACGATGACCGGCGCACCGTTCTCGTCCAGCCCAAGCGAATCGATCCGACCCCCGTGAACTGGCCCCGTGCCGTACTCGCTCGCCAGGAAGCGAACACCCAGCAGCGTCTCCATGTGTGCCTCGACGAGACCCTGAACATCCGCCTCGACCTCAGCCAGACGCGGCATGACCTCGACCATGCCGCCATTCGCTATCTCCGCACGGAACAACTTCAGGCTCGACACCTCCCCCTCCTCGATCCAGAGACCGACAACGTCGGGCAGGTGTCGATTTGTTTCCGCGAGAGGCGTCGGAGTCGTGAAGAATGCGTGAGCACGGGTCAGTGGGTCGCACTTACCCTCTCACGAAGCTGCGGCCCGCAAGTTCGCACGGGCGTCTCACTGCCATCCCCGCACGGAAAGACGTTGGGGTCCGACCCGAACAGGTCGGACCCCAGCTCACCACCGCTTTGGCCACATTGGATACAGCGGCGGCCGTCCCACCATCCTCCTCTCCTGGCACGTCAGCCGTCAGCGGCCCCGATGGCTGGGCCCATGACCAACGCGTGACCAACAGCGGCCAGGAACAGGCAGAAATACCCAGGTGAGGGCCAGTCCAGACGGGAACTGAGAATGTCGGGCAGGATGACAAAACACCTGGTCAGCGGCCTATTTCGGCTCCGTCGGGCCAGGGGTGGCGGCCCCGGTCGTCCTCGTTTCCCGCCATCCCCCCGACGCACATTTTTGACATGCACAGACCAATCGCGTATCCAGCCGCGTGCCCACCTCGCCGGCCGGTTCATCCGAGCCTCGCCGGACCGGCGCGCCGCGCCGTCCCCGAAGCCGGCTTGCGAGCTCACCCGTCTCCAGGTCGTTCGTGACCTCGCCGCGCCGCCGGTCGCGACCGCGGAACCGGTCGGGACACCCGTGGCGGCGTACGCCGCCGGCCCCGCCGCCGTGATCACCCGCGCGTCCGCGGATCGATCGGAGCCCGGAAATGTCAGCGGCCTGGTGTGAAGCCTGTGACAGACGGGCAAGGCTTGACGGAATTGGCAGGTACATGTGGCGAACCGGTGAACCCCTTGAGGGGATGGGGTGTTGGGAGACCGGGTCGGCACATGAGGCTGGGGCAGCGGGCGATCGGCGCCAACTCCCCTCGCGGTTCCGAAAGGGTGCGCATGAAGCATTTCCGGCTGCTCGTTCTCGGTAACGGCGTTTCCGCGTACGGCAGTTATCTGAACATGGTCGCGCTGAACGTCTTCGTCTACGACGTCACCGGGAGTGCCCTGGCCGCTGGGCTCTTCATGGCGGTACGGCTGGGGACGAGCGTGGGGGCGGGGTTCGTGAGCGGGCGCCTCGTCTCGGCGTACGACCGCAAACGTCTGATCGTCGGCGCCGACCTCGGCCAGGCGCTGGCGCTCCTGGCGCTGCTCCTGGCCCCGGAGGCCGGCCGGATCTCCTTGCTGTACTGCCTGGCCGTGGTCACCGGGGGCTGCTCGACGCTCTCGCAGGTCGCTCTGCGCAGCAGCATCCCGGAGATCGTGGGGGCCGAGCACCGGAGCCGCGCCAACGGTCAGCTGGTCACCGGCCGTTCCCTCGCCATGATCGCGGGCTTCGCCTCGGCGGGTGTGGTGGTGGCACAGCTCGGGTACACGGCGGCGTTCGTCCTGGACGCGGTCACGTTCCTGTTCTCCGCGTCGGTACTGCTGATGCTGCCGATCCGCACGAGGGCCCGGTCCGAGGGGCCCGAGGGCACCGAGGACGGCACGCCGAGCGCCGGTCACCGTTCCCTCCGGTTGCTGTGGGCCGGCGCGCCGGTGCTGATGGCGATGATCGCCGTGCGGGCCGTCGACGGGCTGGGGTCCTCCTCGCACAACGTCGCGCTGCCCGTCTACTCCAGCCTGCTGGACCCCGATCATCCGGCCACCTTCATCAGCCAGTTCTGGGCCACGTGGGCGGTCGGCACCATCATCGCCCAGCAGGTGCTGGCCCGGTACACCCGCCGGACCGGGCACACCTTGGGCGAGCGGGCCTTCGCGGTCGGCGCCTGCGTCATGTCAGGAGCGTTCATCGTCGTGTTCAGCGGGCTGCCCACCGTACCGACCCTCGCCACGGCACTCGTCGCCGGAGCGGCGGACGGAGTCACCGAAATCGTTTACGTGTCACGGCTCCAGGCGGTCCCCGACGAGCAGCGCGGACGCCTCTTCGGGCTCTCCGCCTCGGCCGAGAACGCCGGGTTCGGACTGGGGATGCTGATCAGCGGATCGCTGCTGGAGTCCTTGTCCCCGTTCCAGGTGGTCGCCTCCCTGCACGGCCTCGCCATCGTCCTGTGCCTCGCCCTGCTGACGCTGCTCGTGCTGCGCCGTTCCCCGGCCGGGCCCGACCGGGTGGGACAGCCCGGCAGCGGCACCCTGCACGAAGGGCGCGGCTGATGAACGGTGGCGGGCAGGACCCGCGCATCGCCGTGGTCGGGATGTCCTTCCGGCTGCCCGGGGCCGACACGCCGGAGGACCTGTGGCGCATCATCCGCAACGGCGAGGACCGCTTCACCCGCTTCACGAAGGACGAGCTGAAGGCCGCGGGCGTCCCCGAGGAGCTGTACCGGCGCGACGACTTCATCGGCGCCTCGGCCGTCCTGGACGACATCACCGGGTTCGATGCCCGGCACTTCGGGATGAGCGCCCGCGAGGCCCGCCTGACCGACCCCCAGCACCGCCTGTTCCTGGAGTGCGCGCAGCACGCCCTGGAGAACGCCGGCTACCCCGACGAGCGGGACGGAAAGCGGATCGGGGTCTACGCCAGCACCGGCTACCACCTGTACAACATGCAGTCCTATCTGCTCAACAACGTCCTGCCGAACGAGGACATCGCCGACTGGCTGGCCGGCATGCAGGTCCTGGTGGGCAACTACACCGACTTCAACGCGACCCGGGTCGCCTACCGGCTCGGTCTCACCGGCCCCGCCGTCAACGTACAGACGGCCTGCTCCAGTTCGCTGGTGGGCGTGCACCTGGCCGCCCAGTCCCTGCTGCTGGACGAATGCGACATCGCGCTGGCCGGCGCCAGCGCCATCCATGTCCCGCAGGTCCTCGGCTACCACTACGTCAAGGGCTCGATCCTCTCCAGGACCGGCCGGCTCCGGGCGTTCGACGCGGCCGCGAACGGGACCGTCGGAGGCACCGGTGTCGTGGCCGTCGTACTGAAGCGGCTGAGCCGTGCGCTCGCGGACGGCGACACCGTGCACGGCGTCATCCGTGGCTGGGGCATCTGCAACGACGGCGCCGGCAAGCAGGCGTTCGCGGCACCCAGTGCGCGGGGCCAGCAGGAAGCCGTACGCCGGGCGCTGGACCACGCGGGCGTCGGGGCGGACACCATCGGGTATCTGGAGACCCACGGCACCGGCACCCTCAAGGGCGATCCCATCGAGCTGGAAGGGGCGGGCGCGGCGTACCGGCAGGACACGGACCGGACCGGCTACTGCGCGCTCGGAGCCGTCAAGACCAACATCGGGCACCTCGACGTGGCGTCCGGACTGGCCGGTCTCGTCAAGGCCCTGCTGGTGCTCGGACACGGTGTGATCCCGCCGATCGGGGGCTTCAGCGATCCCAGTCCGCTGCTCGGGCTGGAGGACAGCCCGTTCTACGCACCCCGTGCCCTCCAGCCGTGGCCCGAGAACGGCACCCCCCGGCGGGCGGGTGTCACGTCGCTCGGGATCGGCGGCACCAACGTCCACCTGATCCTTGAGGAAGCCCCCGAACCCCGGCCGCGTTCCGCCACCGCGGCCCCGCCGGACGTGCTTCCGGTCTCCGCGACGAGCCGGGAAGCCCTCGCCGACAACGTACGGTCGCTGCGCGACGTGCTCCGCAGGCGGACCGCTCTGCCCTTGGCGGATCTCGTCACGACCGCCACCCTCGGGCGCTCGCACGGCCGGCACCGGATCGCGGTCCGGGGAGGCACACCGTCCGCGCTGGCCGATGCGCTCGACGCCTGGCTCTGCGGCCCCGCACCGCTCGCGGCCGACGCGGGCCCCGTGCCGCCGGGGGACGCGCCCACCCGGGTGGTGTTCCAGTTCACCGGCCAGGGCTCCCTCCGCCCCGGAGCGGCGGCGGCCCTGTACGAACGGTTTCCCGTCGTGCGTGAGGTCCTCGACGCCTGCGAGGCATGGCATCGCCGTCTCACCGGTGAACCGATGCTGGCCGGACTCCTCACCGAGGGGGCGGGCACACCCGGGGCTGTCTGGCCGACCGCGACCGCGCAGCCGGCCCTGTTCGCCCTGCAGTGCGCCCTGGTCCGGCTGTGGGAGGAGTCGGGCATCAGGCCCTGGGCCGTGACGGGCCACAGCGTCGGTGAGTACGCGGCGCTCTTCGCGGCCGGGGCGCTGTCGCTCGCGGACGGCCTGGAACTCAGCACGCATCGGGGCCGGTTGATGCGGGATCACTGCGCGCCGGGCGCCATGGTGGCGGTAGCGCTGGAGCGGGAGTCCGCCGCGGAGCTCGCCGCCTCGCGACCCGGGCTGGAGCTCGCCGTGACCAACGGGGAACGCTCCCAGGTACTGGCCGGTCCCGTCGCGGACGTGGACCGGATGTGCGCCGTGCTCGATGACCGGGGCACCCCGTACGAACGCCTCGCGGTGGACCGGGCCTTCCACACCGCTGCCACGGAGCCGATGCTCGACGCGTTCGCAGCGGTACTGGCGAAGACCCCCTTCACACCCATACGGACCCGCTTCATCAGTTCTCTCGACGGCCGGACCCGCGAGCCCGGCTGGATGCCCGACCCGGAGCATCTGGTCCGCCATGCCCGCGAGCCGGTGCGCTACGACGCGTCGCTGCGTGCCGTCGCCGGTGAACGGCCCGACGTGCTCCTGGAGATCGGACCGCACACCACACTCAGCAGCCTGGCCCGCCGCTCCCTGCCCGCGGTGCGGGCGACTCCCTCCCTGCACCGGGACACCGGACTCACGGCACTCTTCGGCGCCGCGGCGGCTCTGCACTGCGCGGGAGCGGATGTCCGCTGGGAGACGTTCCTGGCCGGCACCGGAGGGCGGCGCGTCCCGCTGCCCGGCTACCGCTTCCAGCACCGACACCACTGGGTCGGGGCCCCACCCCGGCCCCGCGAACCCATTTCCCCGGCGAGAGAGGAACGCACCATGACGTCAGAAGCGACGGAGACCAGGCAGCTCCTGGACAGCATCCTCGGTGTGCTCTCCAGAACCTTCGGAGAGGACCTCACCTCGGTCCCGGCCGACACCCCGTTCTTCGATCTCGGCGCGGACTCGCTCCTCATGATCAACGCACTCCGGGAGATCGAGCAGGAGCACCACGTCAAAGTCACGATGCGAGAGCTGTTCGACGAGACGGGAACGCCCCGGCTTCTCGCCGAGCTCGTCGCTGCGCGGCTGCCCCGACAGCCCGGGACCGCCCCGCTGCCGGCCACCGCACCCGCCACCACCGGACCGGTGTCCGAAGAGCTGCCCGCCGCACCGTACTTCGGTCCGGCAGCGGCCATCACGCAGCTGCCCGTCCCGCAGCCGCCCGTCCCGCAGCCGCCCGTCTCACAGCCGTACGCGGCGGAGCCCCTCTCCGCCGGTCCCCTGACACCGCCCACCCAGCAGCCGGCCGCCCGCGCTCCTCAGCCGTTCGCCCCCACGCCGATACCCGCGCGGCGCACCACACCACCCGCCCCCGGCGTACCGCCTGTCCACACCGCGTCGACCGGCGTGGCACCGCCGGTCGAACACGCCGTCGCGGACACCGGTTTCGTCACCCGGCAGGAGCTGCTGGAGCTGGCCCAACGGGTCCAGCAGCTGTCCCAGATCCAGCTCCAGATGCTCACCCAGCTCTCCCAGATATCCCAGTTGCTCGCACTCCGGAGCAACGCGACGGCGACCCTGCCGAACGACGAGGTGGTCCGGTGAACGAGCAGGAGAGCCTCACGGCCGGCCTGGACCGGGATCTGGCCGCCATGGCCGGACTCGCACAGCGCATCACCGAACAGATCGACGCCGGGCGAGCCATGACCGGCAGTGCACCACAGCCTCAGGCACACGGGCCGCGCGTGGTGATCGCCCCTGATGCCGGCATGGTCCGCTCCACCTCACCCCGCACTCAGCAAGAGCATCTCGACGACCTCGTACGCCGGTACACGGCGCGGACGGCGGCCTCCAGGCAACTCGCCCAGCGCCACCGTCGAAGACTCGCCGACAGCAGAGCGGTCGTCGGATTCCGCAAGTCGACCAAGGAGATGCTCTATCCCGTAGCGGCCCGTCGCGCGGAAGGCGCACGGATCGAGGACATCGACGGCAACACCTACACCGACATCACCATGGGCTTCGGGGTGCTCCTCTTCGGCCACGAGCCCGGCTTCGTCCGGGAAGCCGTACGCGAACACCTCTCCCGAGGCATCCGGCTCGGCCCTCGCAGCGTCGAGACGGGCGGGGCCGCCGAGCTGCTGTGCGAACTGACCGGGCTGGAACGGGTGGCCTTCGCCAACTCCGGTACGGAGGCCAACGCGGCGGCGATCCGTCTCGCCCGTGCCGCCACCGGCCGCGACCGGATCGTCACCTTCCAGGGCTCCTACCACGGCCATGCCGACCAGGTGCTGGGCCGGCTGGCCGGCCACGGTGCCCAGGAGGGGACCGTGCCCGTCTCCCGGGGCATCCCGCACAGTGCCGTCTCCGAGCTGACCGTCCTCGAATACGGCAGCGAGGAGGCCCTGCACGCGATCGAACGGGACGCGTCGCGGATCGCGGTGGTCATCGTCGAACCGGTGCAGAGCAGGCATCCATCGCTCCAGCCGGCCGCGTTCGTCCGCAGGCTGCGCGAACTGACCGCCCGTCACGGCATCGTGTTGATGTTCGACGAGATGCTGACCGGATTCCGCCCCGCTCTCCGTGGCGCGCAGGAGCTCTACGGCGTCACCCCGGATCTCGCCACCTACGGGAAGCTCCTCGGCGGCGGATTCCCCATCGGCGCGGTCGCCGGCCGCTCCGACATCATGGACGGGATCGACGGCGGCTACTGGACCTACGGGGACGACAGCGGCCCGACCGCCGACACCACCTTCTTCGGCGGCACCTACCTGCAGCACCCCGTGTCGATGACCGCGGCGCACGCCGTACTCACCCATCTGAAGGAACACAGTCCGCACCTGCAGGAACGGCTCAACGCCCGGACGACCGAACTGGCCACCGGGCTCAACGACTTCTTCGAGGCCGAGGAATTCCCCCTGCGGATGGGCTGGTTCGGCTCCCAGTTCCGCTTCGAGCACCGCGCCGACATGGAGCTCCTCTACTACCACCTGATGCTGCGGGGCGTGCATGTCTGGGAGTGGCGCAACTTCTTCCTCTCCACGGCTCACACCGACGGTGACATCGAGCACGTGGCCGACGCCGTGCGGGGGTCGCTGAGGGACCTGCGGCAGGCCGGCTTCTTCCGCACCGGAAAGGCCCCGTCCCGGAGGCCCGCTCCCGGCCGGGCAGCCGTCACACCGGCGGCGCCCCTCCCGGTCCCGATGGCCGAAGCAGTGGCCGAAGCAGTGGCCGATACGCCCCCCGTTCCCGTGGCCGCCCCGGATTCCGCGGCGCTCACGACGCCGCGCCGCGCGGACTTCAGCCTCTACTTCTTCGGCGACTACCCGGACGACGGACCCGGCCCGAAGGAGGGCCGCTACGAACTGCTCATGGAGGCGGCCCGGTTCGCCGACCACCACGGGTTCGAGGCGCTGTGGATGCCCGAACGGCACTTCAACTCGTTCGGCGGCCTCTTCCCGAACCCCGCCGTCCTGGCCGCGGCGCTGTCCCGGGAGACCCGGCGCATCCGCCTCAACGCCGGCTCGGTCGTGCTCCCGCTGCACGACCCGATCCGGGTGGCGGAGGAGTGGTCCATGGCGGACAACCTCTCCGGCGGACGCATCGGCCTCGGTGTCGCGAGCGGGTGGAACGCCAACGACTTCGTCTTCTTCCCCGAACGCTTCGGGCCGCACAAGCAGGAGATGTACGACCGGCTGGAACAGGTGCGGAGCCTCTGGCGTGGCGAGCCGCTGCGCCGCACCACCGGGGACGGCGAACGGGAGATCCGGCTCTTCCCGCGCCCCGTCCAGACGATGCCGCCGCTCTACACCGCGGTGGTCGCCAACCCGGAGTCGTACGAACGCGCCGCCGCGCACGACCTGGGCATCGTGACCAACCTGATGACCCAGGACATCGACCAGCTCAGGGACAACATCGCCCGCTACCGCCGGGCCCGTGCGCGGCACGGCCTCGACCCGGACGCCGGGCGGGTCGCCGTCCTGATGCACACCTACCTCGCCGAGGACCACGACACCGCCCGGACCGAGGCCTTCGCACCGATGGCCCGCTACATGCAGGCCTCCCTGTCCCTGTTCAGCGGCGTCACCAACAGTCTCGGCGTCACCACCGACCTGAGATCGCTCAGCGAGGACGATCTGGACGTGGTCTTCCGGCGCGCCTACGGCCGCTACTGCGACCAGCGTGCCCTGATCGGCGATGTGGACACCGTCCTGCCCGTGGTCGAGGCGGTGGTCGACGCGGGCGCGGACGAGATCGTCGCGCTGGTCGACTTCGGCGTCTGTGCGGACCAACTGCGCGCCGGTCTCCCCCGGCTGGACGCCCTCCGCCGCCGGCACCGGGAACGACGGACACCCGACCCGGGTGCGCCCCTGTCCCCGGGCCAGGAGCGGATCTGGTTCCTGGAACGCCTGCTCCCGGGACGCACCGCCTACAACGAGGTGAAGGCGATCCGCCTGCGCGGTGCGCTCGACACCGAGGCGCTGCACACCGCGCTGCGTCGGCTCGTCGCCCGCCACGAAGGGCTGCGCACCGTCTTCCGGCAGGCCGGCGATTCGGCGGTCCAGCTGGTGCGGGAGGCCGCCGAGCCCGACTTCGACGTGGTGGACGGCACCCTCCGGCCCGAGGCCGCCGTACAGGAGGCACTGGCGACGGAGAGCGCCCGCCGCTTCGACCTGGAGAACGGCCCGCTGTTCGTCAGCAGGGTCGTGCGTACCGCGGTCGACGAGCACGTGCTGGTCCTGTCCTTCCACCACATCGTGGTCGACGCGGCCTCGGCGACCGTCCTGTGCCGGGACCTCTCCGCCTTCTACCGGGCAAGGCGCGACGGCACGGAGGCCGGTCTGCCCGCACTGACCTGGAGCTACGCCCGGCACGCACGGGAACAGCGCGCGGCGGCGGACGGCCCCGACACCGCGCAGGACCTGGCCCACTGGCTGCGCGTGCTCGGCGGTGACCTGCCGGTCCTCGAACTGCCCACCGACCGCCCCCGGCCGGCGGAGATGACCTCCGAAGGCCGCGCCGTCTTCCGCTCCCTCGACCCCGGCCTGTCCGAACAGGTCAGGCAGCTGAGCCGCGGCCACCGCGCCACCCTGTTCATGACCCTGGTGGCCGGCTGGGCGGCGATGCTGCAACGGGTCACGGGGCAGGAGGACGTCGTCATCGGCATCCCGGTCTCGGACCGGCCGCAGCGGGCCGAGGAGCTGATCGGCTTCTTCGTCAACACCCTCGCTCTGCGGGTCGACCTCGCCGGCGATCCCGGGTTCGCGACGCTGCTGGACCGGGTGCGTACCGCCGCGCTCGACGCCTACGACCACGCGGGGACACCGTTCGAGAAGGTGGTCCGCGCGCTCGCTCCGCCACGCAGGACGGACCGCACGCCGGTGTTCCAGGTGTGCGCCGAGTTCCAGTCGGCGGAGCCGTTCCGCCTCGACCTCCCCGGCATCGAGGCAGTCGCACTGGACGCGGGCCCCGACAAGGCGCTGACCGACCTGACGGTCTACTTCACCGACCGGCCGGAGGGCGTTCGCTGTCATCTGGAGTACAACGCGGAGCTGTTCGAGCCGAGCACCGTCGACATGTTCTTCACGGTCTTCCGCGACCTTCTGGCCGCCGCCGTCGGCAAGCCCGGCACACCGCTGTCCCTGCTCGCGCGGACCGCGGTCGAGGGTGACGAGGTGCCGGAGAGCTGGGAACACGGCCCGGTCCGGCCGGTCGCGGACACCACCGTGCACGGCTGGATCGCCCGGCAGGCGGCAGAGCACCCCGCGCGGACCGCGGTGGTGGGCGAGGACGCCGTACTGACCTACCGGGAGCTGGACGAGCGAGCCGGCCGGCTCGCCGCCGTGCTCGCGGAACACCGGGCGGACGGTGACCAGGAATCCCTGGTGGCGGTGTGGCTGCCGCGCTCCGCGGAGCTCGTCGTGGCGCTGCTCGCCGTGCTGCGGGCCGGTTGCGCGTACGTGCCGCTCGACCCGTCGCTCGGTGCCGTCCGCGCCACGCAGGTGATCGCCGAGAGCGGCGCCCGCACGGTGATCAGCGGCGCGGCCGGATCGGAGGACCTGCGGCTGCCCGGATCGGTGACCGTCGTCGCACCGGACGCCGCCCCGGCGGGAGACCCCGGGTCAGGCACCCGGCCGGCGAGCGGCACCGGGGGCGCGTCCCCTTTCTCCGCTTTCTCCGCGTTCTCCGTCATCTACACCTCGGGCAGCACCGGCACCCCCAAGGGTGTCGTGCTCACGCACCGCGGCCTCGTGGACCTCTGCCAGTGGCACCACGAACGCTTCGCGTTCACCGGCGACGACCGGAGTGCCGTCGTGTGCAGCCAGAGCTTCGACGCCTCCCTCCTGGAGATCTGGCCGGCGCTGACGGCGGGCGGCACGATCGTCGTGGCCGGTGAGGCGGTCCGCCGCGATCCGCTCGCCCTGGCCCGGTGGTACGCGGACCAGGACATCGCCTTCAGCGTCCTGCCGACGGCCCTGGGCGAACAGGTGCTGCGCCTGCCGGTGGCCGATCAGCCCCCGCTGCGCCATCTGCTGCTGGGCGGCGAGGCGCTCCGGAGCCGCCCCGGGCCCGAGGCGCCCTACGAGACGGTGAACATCTACGGCCCGACCGAGACGACCGTGCTGTGCGTCGTCGATACGGTCTCGCCCGGGGCCGACGGGCCTGTCCCGGACGAGGGAGCGGACACGATCGCGATCGGGCGTCCGGCCGACAACGTGACGCTGCGCGTGGTGGACGCGTCGGACAAGCCGGTGCCCATCGGTGCGGTGGGGGAGCTCCTCGTCGGTGGTCCGGGGGTGGCCGCGGGCTATCTGCACCGGCCGGACCTCACCGAGGAGAGGTTCGCGGCCGCCCCGGAGGGCGGGGCGGAGGCCCGCTACTACCGCACGGGTGATCTGGTCCGCTGGACGGCGGACGGGCGACTCGTGTTCGTGGGCCGTACCGACGACCAGGTGAAGATCCGCGGATTCCGGATCGAGCCGGAGGAGGTGGCACGGGTGCTGGGCCGTCTCGACGGTGTCCGCCGGGCGGCCGTCGTCGGCCTGCGCCGTGCGAACGGCGAGGCCTTCCTGGCCGCCTATGTGGTACCCACCGAGCCGGGCTGCGACAGTACGACGGAGCAACGGTCCCGCACGGACCGGTGGGCCGAAGAGCTGCACCACCACCTGCCGGAGTACATGGTGCCGCGCGCCTGGCGGGTCCTCACCGAACTGCCGCTGACCGGTAACGGCAAGTTGGACCGGACGCAGCTCCCGCCGGCCGATCCCTTCCTCCCGGCGGACGGAGAGGGAGCCCGCCGGGCCGACGGAGACGAGGCCCGCCGGGCCGACGGCCCGTCGCCGGAGGCCGAACCCCTCACCGCGGTGGAGAACGGACTTCGTGATCTCTGGGCGGCCGAGTTCGGCCTCACCGCGTCCGGCGTCGATCCGGATGTCTCCCTCTTCGATCTGGGCGGACATTCGCTCACCGCGATGAGGCTGGTCAACCGGATCAGAGAGGCGTGGGGCATCGAGTACCCGCTTTCGCGGCTCTACCAGGAGCCCACGCTGCGCGCCATGACGGAGTTCGTGCGCGGCGCAGGGTCGAGAAGGGTCGTCCGCCGGGGCCCGGCCAGCCATCAGCAGTCGCGCTTCGCCACCCTGCACGCCCGCCACGCCAAGCCGCAGGTCTTCAACGTCGCCCTGCGGATCACCTTCTCCGGCCGGCTGGACCCCGGATCGCTCCGCACCGCACTCCAGCAGCTGACAGAGCGTCATGAAACGCTGCGTACCCGCCTGGTACGGGAGAGCCTCGGCTCCTGGCGACAGGAAGTGCTCGAACCCCGCCCCCTCGACCTGCCCGTCGACGACCTCACCTCGCGGCCGGAGCCGGAACGGCAGGCCGAGGTGCGGCGGCTCGCCGAGCGGGCGGCGGAGACACCGCTCGACCTCTTCGAGGGGGACGTACTCTCCACCCGCCTGCTGCGCACCGGCGCCGAGGAGTGGGTGCTGCTGCTCGTGCTGCACCACTGCACCTGCGACGGGTGGGCCCTGACCACGCTGCTGAAGGAACTCGCCGCGCTCTACCGTACGGCTGACACCGGAGCCGGACACGGCCTGTCACCCGCGGCGCCGCAGCAGGTGGAGTACGCGCACTGGCAGGTCGCCCACGAGGCGGCGACCCGTGGGCGCCGCACGGACTACTGGCTGGAGGAACTCGCCGACGCCCCCTTCACGGTGGATCTGCCGCTGGACCGGCCGAGGCCCGACACACTCAGCGGGCGGGGCGGAGTCGTCGAATTCACCGTGCCCGCCGAGATCCGGGCCGATGTGGAACGGCTGGCCGTCCGGCGGGCGACCACGCCCTTCGTGGTGACCGCGGCGGCGCTCGGCCGGCTGCTGGCGGCCAAGGCGGAGCAGGAGGACGTGGTGATGAGCATCTCCTACGCGGGCCGGGAAAGCCGCGAGTTCGAGTCCCTGGTGGGCTGCACGGCCATCGCGTTCGCCCTGCGGGTCCGTGACGCGCGCGCCGGTTCCTTCGCGACGCTGACGGACCGGGTCACCCGTACGACGGTCCTGGGCATGGAGCACGCCATGTCGCCGCGCCAGGTGGCGCCGGCGATGCGGGAGCGCAGGGGCGTCGAAATACCGGACGGCCTGGCCATCGGTCTGGCCTACGAGAGTTCGCTGGACACCGGGATCGAACTGCCGGGACTCACCACCACGGTGGCGGAGATCGCCCCGGCCGCGTCCCGGTCGGAGTTCATCATGGTGCTGACCCCGGCCGAGGGCGTGCTGGAGGGTGCCGTGGAGTACTCGGCCGACCTGTGGGACCGGGCAACGGTCGAGACATGGACACGGGAGTACGTGCGGCTGCTGCGGGACGAGGTCAGGGAGGCGCTCGCCGACGGGGCGGACTGACCCCGGGGTGTCCCGGGACGACGGGAGGGGTGGGGGTCGGCACGCGTTGACCAGCCGCCGCCAGGAACAGGCAGAAACCTGGCCGGCGGCTGGCCCAGGCGGTACACGAGAACCTCCACCCGGACGGCAAAATGCCTGTTCAAAGGCACTTCTATGGCTCGTCCGGGCCAGGGGCGGCGGCCCCGGTCGTCCTCGTTTCCCCGGGCCGGACAGGCCCTATCCCTGCCCGCGCGCCCGCCGTGAGACCGCCGCGCGCAGCACCCGCTGCCCCTCCGCCGACACGTCCAGCACCTGGCGCAGCCCGGCCCCCGCCGCCGGTACGTCCGCGGTCCCCGCCAGCAGCTCCAGGATCCGGACCTGGCGGCGCAGCTCCCCGGCCGGCAACGGACCGGCCCCGTCCGGACCGGCCTCGCGGCAGCGGCGCGCCGTCTCCGCGGCGGCGGCCGACGCCGCTTCCGCGCCGAGGTGGACCTCCAGGGCCAGCAGCGAGCACGCGTCGGCCCAGTCCCGCAGCCCCGGCGCCGCCCGGTCCGCGGGCGCCTCGCCCAGCAGCTTCCGGATCCGCGGGGCCGCGCCCTCCTCGTCGGCCGCGGCGTCCAGCACCGCACGGACCTCGGCGAGGCGGCCCGGCCAGAGCGCCGGGTCCGCGCACGCCGCCCAGAGCGGACGGAGCGGATCCGGATCCGCTCCGTCCGGGGGCTGCGGCAGACAGCGGTCGAGGCAGGCGACCGCGCTCGCGGCGAGCCCGCGCTCGTCGGCGGCGGCGATCAGTTCCAGCAGGCTCATCGGCGTCTCCCGTCGGCACGCCCCCGTGCACGCACACGGGGACGAGGCGCTTCCTGTATCGCGTTCAGCGCCAGATGGCTCAAAACCGTCACCACCGAGGGCCGAATTGCATCGCTCAGTGGGCGCGGCCCCAGTGGGCGCGCTCCGTCAGACCCTGCGCGCCCAGCGGATGCACGCCGAGGGCCGCCCGCTCCCCCTGCATCCGGGTCAGCTTGCGCACGAAGAGGACGGCGAGCACCGCGGCCACGATGTCGAAGGCGTCGGTCGCCACCAACAGGCCCGTCGTGTCCAGGAGTTCCTGCGGCTGCTCGGCCCCCCAGTACCGCCGGGCCGTGTACTGGGTGATGATCTGCGAGCAGACCCAGGCGCCCCACCACAGGTTCATCACGGTGGCCGGGACCGTGCGCCGGCTGCCGTCGGTGTTGGTCCGGGCGCTCGCGGTCCAGATGCCGCCCGCGATCCTGCGCGGCAGCACCAGATTGCCGATCGGGACGAACCATGCCCCGACGGCCCAGCCGGGCCGCATCGACTGCATGCTCGGGTCGAACACCTCGGCGTTGAGCCGTACCCGCCGGAACCAGATGATGAAGACGACCCCGGTGGCCAGGTTCGTCAGGGTCTGCAGCGAGCTCGCGGCCGCGTACAGGTCGTCCGCGAAGGTCGCCGCCGCTTCGTCGTACGTCGCGAAGTCGTTGGCCGGCCCGGCCGCGAGCACACGGCGGGTGTTCAGCCCCGCCGCCACGGCGAGCACGTCGGCCACGGCGACGACCGCCAGCAGCACGACGACGGCCTTCGCGAGCCCCTCGGGCGAGCGCAGGTACTGCTGCGGCGAGTAGAAGGCCGGGGCGGGCGGCATCGGGGCCGCCGCCCCGGCCGGGCCTGCACAGAGCAGGCAGCGTCCGTCGGCGGTGACGGGCGGTCTGAGACGGCAGGTGGAGCAGAGCATGAAGCGGAACCCCCCAAGGTTCTGAGCGCGGGACTCCGAGCGCAGGATTCCGAGCTCGGACGCGACGACGCGCGCCCCTCCCCGGAACGCGCGGCATGCGGAACGTAACGCCCGGTCACCCGGCTGTCCACGCGGATTCCCGCTCAGCCCGCCCCGTCGATGCCGTCCACGCCGATTCCGCTCAGCCCGCCCCGTCGATCCGTGCGGCCAGGGCCCGGAACCGGTCCCAGCTCAGCGCCGGCTTGCCCGGGACCCACAGCTTCTGGGCGGTCGCGCGCAGCGGCATCCGGATGCCCTGCGCCACCTGCGCCGGGGTCTGCGCCTGCGGAAGGTCGCCCCAGACCGCGAACCGGCCGCCGAGGATCTGGCCGGAGTAGCGCGCCGGGACCGGCTGGGTGCCGCGCAGGACGAGCGGGGTCCACTGTTCGTAGATCCGCTCGCCCGTCGGGTAGACGAAGTTGTTGGGCTGGCCGAGCACGTAATAGAGGAACTCGTCGTTGAGGTTCACCACGCGCCGTCCCTCGCGCAGATACTCCTCGGGCTGCCGGGCGCCGTACTCCTTGCCCGTCCAGTACTCGACCTCGATGTCCTTGTCGGCGTGGACGATCCCGTCGCGGAAGAAGCCGTCGTTCCAGGCCTTGGGCCGTTTGCCGTGCGGGCGCACCACCGCCGCGCGGTCGTTCAGCCAGCCGGTCGTCAGGTCCTTGATGCCGGCCTGAGCTCCGTACTTCTGCTGGGCGGCGCGCTGCAGCTGCGGATAGGAGGCGGCCGGGTTCCGTGCCATCAGCGCGAGGTACTCGTCGGCGCCCAGATGCCAGTACGCGCCGCTGAACAGCTCGGTGTACTCGCCGAGGAGTTCGTCGATGAGCTTCGCCGAGCCCGGGTTGGAGATGTCGAGCGACCCGGGCGAGCGCGCGCCCGACACATTGCGCAGCTGGAGGTCGGGGTGGGCCCGCAGCACCGCGCCGAGATGCCCCGGCGAGTCGATCTCCGGGACGACCTCGATGTGCAGCCGGGACGCGAGACCGACGATCCGGCGCACCTCCGCCTTGCTGAGGTGCTCCGGCGACACCACCTCGGGGTGGGTGTCGGACTCGATGCGGAAGGCCTGGTCGTCGGAGAAGTGCAGGCCGAGCTGGTTGAGCTTGAGGTCGGCCATCTCGCGCAGCCGGTCCTCGATCCAGGCGGCGGTGTAGTGCTTGCGCGCGATGTCGAGGTTGAGGCCGCGCTGCGGCCGGTCGGGGCGGTCGTGCACCTCGCCCTCCGGCATCGCGCCGTCGGCGCGCACCGACTGCTTCAGGGTGCGGGTCCCGTAGAAGACCCCCGCCTGGTCGGGTCCGCTGATCCGGACCCGCCCGTCGTGGACGTCGAGGGTGTACGACTCCGGGGTGCCCTTGCCCGGGGCGAGGGCCAGCTCCACATCGCCCGCGCGGGCGGGGACGGCGCCCCGGTAGTGGATCTTCAGCTCCTTGGCCAGCAGCTGTCCCTCGTCCGCGAGCGTCCCGCTGCCGTCGGCGACGACGACCCCGCTGTCCGGGCCCGGCCGCCAGCCGGGGCCGCGGGCCGCGATGTGCTCCCGTACGGCGGGGATGGTGCGCGGGGCGGTGGAGAGCGGGTAGCTCCGGGTGGGCGCGGGGGCGGGCGCGGGGGTGCGGGCGTCCGCCCCCTGGCCGGCGAGTCCGCTGTCGGAGCCTTCCGGCCAGACGACGACGGCGATCGTCGCGGCAGCCGCCGCGGTGAGGACCGCACCGGCCACGAGAGCGCCACGTGAGGGCGACATCGGTCAGAAACCTCCGTTATTTACGGAAAACAAGGCAGAAGCATTGGGACAGCGGGGCATTCTCCTTTGATTACGGTTCATCAGGCGTTCCGTAACTCTCCCGTCCGGGTGAAGTTCGTGCATTTGTCGGACGTCCGTTGCCCCTCCTCGCTAGCTTTGAGGCACATTCTTCTCTCCCTTCACCCCGCATCTTTCCCTTCACCCCGCATCTGCCTGGTCTCATCCGCCCCTTCCCGCTCCAGGGTCACAGATGCCGTGCATCCGAGGAGCCCACGCTGTCCAGGTCCAGCGAGTCCCACGCCGGCCTCCCGGGGCAACTGCGGCAACCGGCCACCCGGACGGCCGTACCCGTCCAGAGCTCCGGAGCCGCGCACGCCCCGGGCTTCGACCGCTTCAACACCGTGCCGCCCGCCGAGGCCGAGGCGGCGCTGCTGGACTGCTGCGGAAGCCGCCGCTGGGCGCAGCGGCTGACCGCCCACCGCCCCTATCCCGACCTGGACGCGCTGCTGGCCGCGGCCGACGAGGCGGGCTACGACCTGTCCCCGGCGGATCTCGCCGAGGCGCTCGCCGTCGAGGTCTCCCCCGGTCTGCACCACGCCGCGCCGCACTCCGCCCACCTCGCGCTGCGGGCCGCGCACGCCGCGTACGAGTGCCGCTTCGGCCATGTCTTCGTGATGTGCGTGGACGGACTGGAGCCGGCCGAACAGCCGGACCAGGTGCTCGCCGGGATCCGGACCAGGCTGGGCCACGAATCCGACCAGGAACGGGTGGTCACCGCCGACGAGATGCGCCGACTCGCCCGGGGCCGCATCATCGAGCTGGTATCGGGTTCATAACGGAACGGGCTCGACGAACGGGGCGAGCAGCCCTTTCTAGCCCGTCCGTGCCTGTTTGATTGCCACTTTGATCACACCGCGGGCCCCCGCGCGAACGAACCGACAAACCGTCGCTACGATGGCCGGGGCCGGTGGACCGTACCCGGCCGGGTCAGACCGACAGTCAAGCCGGCCGACCCCAATCCCCGCTCCCGGAGGGTTCTTCCGTGCCGGCTGGAACGCTGTACCGCGGCCGGGAAGGCATGTGGTCCTGGGTGGCTCATCGAGTCACCGGTGTCCTCATTTTCTTCTTCCTGTTCGTACACGTCCTGGACACCGCTCTCGTCCGCGTCTCCCCCGAGGCCTACGACGAAGTCGTGGCCACGTACAAGACGCCGATCGTCGCGCTCCTCGAATACGGCCTGGTGGCCGCGATTCTCTTCCACGCGCTGAACGGTCTCCGTATCGTCGCCGTGGACTTCTGGGCCAAGGGCCCGCGCTACCAGAAGCAGATGCTCTGGTCGGTCGTGGGCATCTGGGTCGTGCTGATGGTCGGGGCGCTGTACCCGGTCCTCGGCCACGCCGTACGCGAAGTATTCGGGAGCTGAGGCCAATGTCCACCGAGTCCTCCGCCGCGATCGGCTCCGTCGAGGGCGTCAGCCTGTACGACGTCGACAACCCGGCCCCGGTCATCGAGCCGCCGCGCAAGCGGACCGGCAAGACCCCCAAGGGTTCGCGCACCAACTTCGAGATGTACGCCTGGCTCTTCATGCGCCTGTCGGGCATCGTCCTGGTCGTCCTGGTCCTGGGCCACCTGCTGATCCAGCTGGTGCTGGACGGCGGTGTCTCCAAGATCGGCTTCGCCTTCGTGGCGGGCCGCTGGGCCTCGCCGTTCTGGCAGCTCTGGGACCTCGGGATGCTGTGGCTGGCCATGCTGCACGGCGCCAATGGTCTCCGTACGGTCATCAACGACTACGCCGAACGGGACAACACCCGTTTCTGGCTGAAGATGCTGCTGTACACCGCCACGGTGTTCACCGTCCTGCTGGGCACGCTGGTGATCTTCACCTTCGACCCGAACATCCGCTAGGCGCCGGGACAGAGGGACCAGAGGAAATCATGCAGATCCACAAGTACGACACCGTCATCGTCGGCGCCGGCGGCGCCGGCATGCGCGCGGCCATCGAGTCCACGAAGCGCAGCCGTACCGCCGTGCTCACGAAGCTGTACCCGACCCGCTCCCACACGGGCGCCGCGCAGGGCGGCATGGCCGCCGCGCTCGCCAACGTGGAGGAGGACAACTGGGAGTGGCACACCTTCGACACCATCAAGGGCGGCGACTACCTGGTCGACCAGGACGCCGCCGAGATCCTGGCGAAGGAGGCCATCGACGCCGTCCTCGACCTGGAGAAGATGGGCCTGCCGTTCAACCGCACGCCCGAGGGCCGCATCGACCAGCGCCGCTTCGGTGGTCACACCCGTAGCCACGGCGAGGCCCCGGTCCGCCGGTCCTGCTACGCCTCGGACCGCACCGGCCACATGATCCTCCAGACGCTGTACCAGAACTGCGTCAAGGAGGGTGTGGAGTTCTTCAACGAGTTCTACGTCCTGGACCTGCTGCTCCAGGACGTCGACGGGGTCAAGAAGTCCGCCGGCGTCGTCGCGTACGAGCTGGCGACCGGTGAGATCCACGTCTTCCAGGCGAAGTCGATCATCTTCGCGTCCGGCGGCACCGGCAAGTTCTTCAAGGTGACGTCCAACGCGCACACCCTGACCGGTGACGGCCAGGCCGCCGCCTGGCGCCGGGGCCTGCCGCTGGAGGACATGGAGTTCTTCCAGTTCCACCCGACGGGCATCTGGCGCATGGGCATCCTGCTGACGGAGGGCGCCCGCGGTGAGGGCGGCATCCTCCGCAACAAGGACGGCGAGCGCTTCATGGAGAAGTACGCGCCGGTCATGAAGGACCTCGCGTCCCGTGACGTCGTGTCCCGCTCCATCTACACGGAGATCCGTGAGGGCCGCGGCTGCGGTCCCGAGGGCGACCACGTCTACCTCGACCTCACTCACCTGCCGCCGGAGCAGCTGGACGCCAAGCTCCCGGACATCACCGAGTTCGCGCGTACGTACCTCGGCATCGAGCCGTACACGGACCCGATCCCGATCCAGCCGACCGCGCACTACGCCATGGGCGGCATCCCGACCAACGTCGAGGGCGAGGTGCTGGCCGACAACACCACCGTCGTCCCGGGCCTGTACGCCGCCGGCGAGGTCGCGTGCGTCTCCGTGCACGGCGCCAACCGGCTGGGCACCAACTCGCTGCTCGACATCAACGTCTTCGGACGCCGCTCGGGCATCGGCGCCGCCGAGTACGCCGTGAAGAACGACTTCGTCGAGCTTCCCGAGAACCCGGCGCAGATGGTCGAGGAGCAGATCGAGCGGCTGCGCAACTCGACGGGCACCGAGCGGGTCTCGGTGATCCGCACGGAGCTCCAGGAGTGCATGGACGCCAACGTGATGGTGTTCCGCACCGAGCAGACCATCAAGACGGCCGTCGACAAGATCGCCGAGCTGCGCAAGCGCTACCTCGACGTGTCCATCCAGGACAAGGGCAAGCGGTTCAACACGGACCTCCTGGAGGCCGTCGAGCTGGGCAACCTGCTCGACCTGGCCGAGGTCATGGCGACCTCCGCGCTGGCCCGCAAGGAGTCCCGCGGCGGTCACTACCGCGAGGACTACCCGAACCGCGACGACGTCAACTTCATGCGCCACACCATGGCGTACCGCGAGGTCTCGGCCGACGGCACCGAGTCGATCCGGCTCGACTACAAGCCGGTCGTCCAGACCCGCTACCAGCCGATGGAGCGTAAGTACTGATGGCAACCCCGACTCTGGACAAGGTCGAGGCGGAGTCCGCCGCCTCCCCGTACATCACGGTCACCCTCCGGATCCGCCGCTTCAACCCCGAGGTCTCCGACGAGGTCCAGTGGCAGGACTTCCAGATCTCGATCGACCCGAAGGAGCGTGTGCTCGACGCCCTTCACAAGATCAAGTGGGAGATGGACGGCACCCTGACCTTCCGCCGCTCCTGCGCGCACGGCATCTGCGGCTCCGACGCGATGCGGATCAACGGCAAGAACAGGCTCGCCTGCAAGACGCTGATCAAGGACATCAACCCGGAGAAGCCGATCACGGTCGAGGCCATAAAGGGCCTCACGGTCCTCAAGGACCTCGTGGTCGACATGGACCCGTTCTTCCAGGCGTACCGCGACGTCATGCCCTTCCTCATCACCAAGGGGAACGAGCCGACCCGTGAGCGCCTGCAGTCCGCCGAGGACCGCGAGCGCTTCGACGACACCACCAAGTGCATCCTCTGCGCCGCGTGCACGTCCTCGTGCCCGGTGTTCTGGAACGACGGCCAGTACTTCGGCCCGGCGGCGATCGTCAACGCGCACCGCTTCATCTTCGACTCGCGCGACGAGGGCGGCGAGCAGCGCCTGGAGATCCTCAACGACCGTGACGGGGTGTGGCGTTGCCGCACCACCTTCAACTGCACGGACGCCTGCCCCCGTGGCATCGAGGTCACCAAGGCGATCCAGGAGGTCAAGCGGGCGCTGATCACGCGCCGCTTCTGACCCCCACCGGCACAACAGCCGCATCGAGGCCCCGTTCTCCGCAGGAACACTGCGGGGAGCGGGGCCTCTTGCTGCGCCGTCCGGGTCTTGGCGGTACGGTCGTGCGGAACCGGGCACCGGTTCGCCGCCGGCGCAGCAGGGCCCGGGGCGCACAGGCTTGATTTGAGAGCGGGGAACGTTGAGCGATCCGAATCCGTACGCGGACGACTCATACAAGTGGGGGCCGGCTCCCCAGCAGCCGGGCAATCCGCCCACCGTCGCGGACGGCCAGGGGCACCCCGGTCCGGCCACCCCCGCGTACGGCTACCCGCAGCCGCTGCCCGAGTCCGCGGCCCAGCCCGGCCCCGGCTACGGCTACCCGCAGGGCGTCGCGGCCCAGCCGACCATGCCCGGTCACGGCTTCCCGCAGCAGCCGGGCGCCCCGATGGGCGCCGGTATGCCGGTCCTGGCGTTCGGTGACATCGCGGTCATGCAGGACCAGATCGTGACTCCGGCCGGTCCGATGCCGCTCAAGGGCGCGGTGTGGACGGCCACCGACCTGACGCGCACCGAGGAGAAGATCCCGACGGTGGGGATCGTGCTCGCGATCGTCTTCGCGCTGTTCTGTCTGGTCGGTCTGCTGTTCCTCCTGATGAAGGAGAAGCGGACCACCGGCTTCGTCCAGGTCTCGGTGACCAGCGGCGGGCGGCACCACTCGACGATGATCCCGGCGGTCGGCCCCGACACCTTCCCCATGGTGATGGCCCAGCTCAACACGGCCCGTGCGATGAGCATCTGACGGCCTTCACCGCTGGCCCGCCTCCGCCACACCGTCACCGTCGTCGCGCCGGACCGTGAACTGGTCGACGCGTACGCCTCGTCGGTCCGGGATCTCGCCGAGTCCACCCGGGGCCGGGAGACCGTGCTGCCGGACGGGCGGGCCGTCCCCGGCCTCGCCCCGGTGAAGGGCCGTCATCTGCGGCCGGGCGCCGCGTTCGCGCTGCTGCCGGCGGGCGTTCCGCTGCGCCGCGGCTTCCGGCCCTCGGTGGAGGAGGCGGCCCGGCGGTGGAACGAGACGCTCGGCCGCATCCTCGCGAAGGACCTGGACGAGCCGCGGGCGGAGCCGGCCGACTCCCTCGTCACCGACCCCGGTGAGGCGACCGGCGCGGCCGACGGGACGCGCTGAGCGCTCCCGGCTCAGTCCCAGGCGGCGCCGCCCCGGTCCTCGGCGACCACCATGACGCGCCGCAGCATGTCGTTGAGCAGCGTGCGCTCGTCCTTGTCGAGGACACCGAGCAGCCGGTACTCCTCGTTGCCGAGGACGTCCATCGCGCCCAGCCAGGTCGAGCGGCCCTCGTCGGTGAGTTCCACGTCGACCCGTCGGCGGTCGGTGGTGGAGGGCGTGCGGCGGACGAAGCCGCGCCGCTCCAGCGCGTCCAGCCGGCCGGTGACGGAGGCGGGCGCGAGGTCGAGGTCGGCGGCGAGCTCGGAAGGGGCCGCCTTCCCGCCGCGTCCGGCCAGCTTGTGGAGCGTGTCGAACTCCTGGCGGTCCAGGTCGAAATCGACCAGGGACTGTTCGCGTACCCGGCGCAGATGGACGGAGAGCTTCTTCATGCGGGTCACCGCGCCCTCGACATCGGGATCGAGGCCGGGAAGCACGGGCTTCCAGCGCTCCACATGTCCGTCGGTCCAGTCGCGTCGCTCCATGGGGAGAGCCTACGCCCGGCCTCCAACTACTCTTCGGAACCAGATATTTCGTTGACGAATAGTTCGGTATCGAAATAAGTTCTCGCATATGCCTCATCCCTTGCGCACACGCGCCTTCCGCCTGCTCTTCGTCGGGCGCACTCTCTCGCTCCTCGGTGACGCCGTCATCCCCACCGCCCTCTCCCTGGCCGTCTATCTGGCCACCGGCTCGACCGGGGCGCTCGCTCTGGTCCTCGGCTGCGCGATGGTCCCCAAGCTGCTCCTGCTGCCGCTGGGCGGCGTCGTGGGCGACCGCTTCAACGCCCGTACGGTCGCGCTCACCACGGATCTCGTACGGTGCGCGACCCAGCTCTTCGTCGGCGCCGAGCTGCTCGGCGGCGACCCCGCGCTCTGGCAGATCGCTCTCGCCGAGGCGATCGGCGGCGCCGCCGGGGCGTTCGCGATGCCGACCGTCTCGCCGCTGATCCGCGGCACCGTGGCGGAGTCCGGGCTGCTGCGCGCCAACTCGCTGATGGCGGTCGTCGGCAGCACCACCCGGCTCGGCGGACCGGCCCTCGCCGGTGCGCTGGTCCTCACCGCGGGTCCGGGCTGGGCCTTCGTGCTGGACGGCGCCAGTTTCGCGGTGAGCGCCGCACTGCTGTCCGCCATCGAGGTACGGCACGTACCCATCCCCCGGCGTTCACTGTTCAGCGACCTCAAGGAGGGCTGGGGCGAGGTCCGCGGCCGTGACTGGTACTGGACGAGCCTGATCGCGCACGCCGCCTGGAACGGCGCGGCGGCCGTCCTGATGACGGTCGGCCCGGCGCTCTTCGTCCGGGAGCTGGGCGGCAAGGGTGTCTGGGTCGCCCTCCTCCAGACCGGCGCGGTCGGCCTGCTCCTCGGCTCCCTGCTGGCCGGCCGGGCCCGCCCCCGCCGTCCGGTCCTGGTCGCCAACCTGGGTCTTGCCACGTACGCCCTGCCGCTCGGCCTGCTGGCCGCCCACGCACCCGTCGCGCTCACCATCGCCGCGTACGGCGTCGCCCAGGCCGGCCTCGGTTTCCTCGGCCCGGTCTGGGAGACCTCGGTCCAGTCCGCCGTACCGGCACACGCCCTGGCCCGGGTGACCTCGTACGACTGGCTGCTCTCCCTCGGCGCGATGCCGCTCGGCTACGCCCTGGCCCCGCTCGCGGCCTCGGCCTGGGGCGCCGAAGTGCCCCTGACCGTGGCCGCGGTGGCGGTCGGCGCGGCCTGCCTGGGGACGGCCGCGGTGCCGGGCGTACGGCGCTTCGGGGCGCCGGGCAGGCAGGCGGAGCACGTCGCCGCGACCCCGGCTTGAACATGTTCAAAAGCAGGTCTACAGTCCATGACAACAGCTTTTGAACGCGTTCAAAGGAGGGTGGGGCATGGACCTCACTGTTGTCGCGTATGTCATCTACCTGCTGATCAGCGTGGCACTGACCGTCTGGGTCGCGCGCACGCTCAGCCGCAACGGCAAGGTGTTCCTCGCCGATGTGCTGCACGGGAACGAGAAACTCGCCGATGCCGTCAACCATCTGCTGGTGGTCGGCTTCTACCTGGTCAACCTGGGCTTCGTCACCCTCTACCTGAGGAACTCCGACGGCGTCACCGACGCCCGCGGGCTCTTCGAGGCACTGTCGGTGAAGCTCGGCGTCGTCCTGCTCGTCCTCGGTGTGATGCACCTCGGCAATGTCTATGTGCTCAACAAGATCCGCCGCCGCGGTCTGATGGAGCGTGAGCAGACCCCGCCCGTGGCTCCGCAGGGCTGGACGGGGCCGGGCAACGGCCCGTGGGCGGCGCCCGCCCCGAGGGCCTGAGCGCCATGGCGGACGGACCGGGCGGGCGGCGGCTCTCCGTCGAGCGCCTCACGGTGCTGTACGACGCACGGTGCTCGCTCTGCCTCCATCTGCGGCAGTGGCTGATGAAGCAGCGTCAGCTCGTCCCGCTCGACCTCGTCCCGGCGGCCTCCGAGGAGGCGCGCCGCCGCTTCCCCGGGCTCGACCACGCCGGGACGCTGGACGAGATCACGGTGATCGGCGACCGGGGGCAGATCTACCGCGGGACCTCCGCGTGGATCGTCTGCCTCTGGGCGCTGGCCGAGCACCGGCCCAGGGCACACTGGCTGACCACCCCGGCGGGCCGCCCGTTCGCCCGAGCCACCGTGCTCGCCGCCGCCAAGTACCGGTCCCTGACCGCTCCGCCGTGCGGCAAGGGGGTCGGGGACGGCGCCTGTACGGTCCCCGGATCCGAGGGCTGACCGGGCCGGATACCCTCGGGGCTGTGGCGAAGGAAGCGAAGGACGTGAAGGAAGTCAAGGCTCCCAAGAGCGAGCAGACCCGCACACTCATCCTCGAAACGGCGCTCCGGCTCTTCCAGGAACGCGGCTACGACAAGACGACGATGCGGGCCATCGCCCAGGAGGCGGGCGTCTCCGTGGGGAACGCCTACTACTACTTCACGAACAAGGAGCACCTCGTCCAGGGTTTCTACGACCGGCTCGCCGCCGAGCACGCGGCGGCCGTGCAACCTGTCCTGGACGGCGACCGGGACCTCGCGGTGCGCATGCGCGGGGTCCTGCTCACCTGGCTGGACGTGGCGGAGCCGTACCACCGCTTCGCCGCCCAGTTCTTCAAGAACGCCGCCGACCCGGAGAGCCCGCTCAGCCCGTTCTCGGCGGAGTCGGTCGCGGCCCGCGAGGCGGCGATCTCCATCCACCGGCGGTGCCTGGCCGGTTCGGACACCAAGACCGACCCCGAACTGGCTGAGCTGCTGCCGCAGTTGATGTGGCTGATGCAGATGGGCCTGGTGCTGTACTGGGTGTACGACCGGACGGAGCACACCGCACGCAGCCGCCGCCTGGTCGAGCGCTCCGCCCCGATCGGCGCCCGCGCCATCGCGCTCTCCCGGTTCCGGGTGCTGCGTCCGCTGGTGCGGCAGATCCACGACGTGCTGGAGGAGTTCCTCCCCGGCACCGCGAAGCCCGGGGGCCGGGCCCGGTCCGGCGCATCGGACTAGGAACGCGGCGGGGCGGCCGCCCGGCAGCGCCGGTACGACCGCCCCGTGTCCGGTCCGGCAGACCGTCAGGACCTAAGGACCGTCAGATCCGCTTCAGTTCCCAGAGCCGCCAGAGGCCGGTGCCGTCCGAGAGGTACTGCGAGCCGGAGACGTCCGTCGTGCTGACGACGTAGTCCTTCTTCTGCCACAGCGGGACCAGCGGCACGTCCTCGCCCACCTGTGCCTGGAGCTCCTTGAAGTCGGCCGCGGTGCGCCCGCGGTCGCTGTACTGCAGCGTGGAGCCGATCAGGCTGTCCACCTTCTTGTTGGAGTAGCCGTTGTGGAGGCTGTTGTCGCGGCCGACCAGCGGCTGGCTGAAGGTGTCGGAGTCCGGGTAGTCGGGGAGCCAGCCGACCGTGTACGCGTCGTACTTGCCGGCCGCGTACTCCTTCTGGAACTTCATCCAGTCGACGGCGTGGACCGTGACCTTGAACAGCCCGTCGGCCTCCAGCTGGCGGCGGAGCTCCGCGGTCTCCTTGGCGTACGTCTCGTCGCCGCCGCGGTAGCCGAAGCTGATGTTCAGCGGAGTCTGCACGCCGGCGTCCTTCATCAGCTTCTTGGCGCGCTCCGGGTCGGGCGAGGGGTAGGCGTCGAAGAACGGTGTGCTGTGCCCGATGTAGCCCTGCGGGATCAGCGAGTAGAGCGGCTCGACCGTGCCCTTGTAGATACCGCTCACCAGCGGCCCGCGGTCGATGATCGAGGCGATGGCCTGCCGGACCCTCTTGTCGGCCAGCGGAGAGCTCGGCCGGACGTTGAAGACGAGGTTGCGGATCTCGGCGCTGTCCGCCTCGGTGACGCGCAGGTCGGGGTCGCCGGGGTTCAGCTCGGCGAGCGTGGCCGGCGGCAGTTCGCGGTGCGTGACGTCGAGCTGCTTGGCTTTCCAGGCGGCCTGGAGTTCGTCCGACTTCTTGTAGTAGTGAACGGTGACCGGGACACCGGTCTTGCTCAGCGCACCCTTGTAGAGGGGGTTGGGGACCAGCTCGGCGATCTCGCCCGCCCGGTACGACTTCAGCAGGTACGGGCCCGAGCCGTCGACGGTGTTCCCCTTGCGGAGCTTGTTCGGCGGGTACGACTCGCGGTCGACGATCGAACCGGCTCCGGTGGCGAGCTTCTGCGGGAAGGTCGCGTCGCGCGAGGAGAGGTTGAACGTGATGGTGCGGCCGTCGGCCACCACGTTCTTGAGGCTCGGGAACAGGATCCACGGACCGACGTCCGTCTTGATCCTGATCATGCGCTCGATGGAGTACTTGACGTCCTCGGCCGTGATCTTCCGGCCGTTGGAGAAGGTCAGGTCGTCGCGCAGCTTGCACTGGTACGTCTGGAGCTTCTGGCCGATGAACCCGCAGCTCTCGGCGGCGTCGGGTTCGGGGACGATCGCCCCGGACTTGAACGTCATGAGGGACTGGTAGAGGTTGCTGTAGATCGCCCAGGAACCCGCGTCGTACGCACCCGCGGGGTCGAGCGAGGTGACCACATCGGTCGTGCCGACCGCGACCGGGTCGTTCTTCACCTCGTCCGAAGGAAGCAACTGCCAGGCGACGACGCCTGCGATGACCAAAACCGCGAAAATCGCGAGAACCCGTAGCCGGATCGACCGCATTGCCGTGCTCTCCCTTACCAGCCCCACCTCGGCGTTGTGCGTCAGATCCGCACATCACCGCATGCTCACGATCAGCCAATCACACGAATTTCACATCTGGAAGAGCAAAACTGTGACTCATAGCCTTTTGTTCGACAGTTGAAACCTTGGGTGCATCTGGACGTCCGGAACCTGTCGTCGACGGAGAGTCACGCCCGGAGGGAAGCGAGTTCCACGACGGTGATGTCGGACGGCGCGCCGACCCGTACGGGCGGGCCCCAGGCGCCCGCGCCCCGCGATACGTACAGCTGGGTGTCGCCGTACCGGTCGAGCCCGGCGCCCGTGGGATTGGCCAGATCCGCGATGTAGTTGCCCGGCCAGAGCTGGCCGCCGTGGGTGTGACCGGAGAGCTGGAGGTCCACGCCGTGGGCGACGGCGTCATGGATGACGACGGGCTGATGGGCCAGGAGGACGGCGGCGCGGGTACGGTCCCGGTCGCCGAGCGCGCGGTCGAAGTCGGGGCCCTGCCCCTCGCTCTCCCCGGCGATGTCATTGACGCCCGCAAGATCGAATCCGCCGATCTCGACCCGGGCGTTCTCCAGCGGGTGGAGGCCCAATTCCCTCACCTGGTCGACCCATTGGGCGGCGCCGGAGTAGTACTCGTGATTACCGGTGACGAAGAAATTCCCCTGCCGGGAACTCAGCCGGGCGAGCGGCTCCGCGGCCGGCCCGAGGTCGGCGACGGTTCCGTCGACGAGATCCCCGACGACGGCGACCAGATCCGGCTGGGTCCGGTTGATCGTGTCGACGATCCGCCGGGTGTGGGCACGGCCGAGGATCGGACCGAGGTGGATGTCGCTGACGACGGCGATCCGGAAGCCGTGCGCGGAGCGCGGCAGTTTGGCGAGCGGGACGGTGATCCGCTTGACCCGCGGCCCGCGCAGCACCCCGTAGGTGCCGTAGCCGACCGTGCCGAGCCCCGCGACGGCCGCGGCACCGCCGACGGCGCGGGCGACGAACAGGCGCCGTGTGGGGGCGTCGGGGCGGTGCGGGGCGGGGGCGTCGGCGACGAGGGTGGCCGGGGCAGCGGCACCGGGAACCGGTGGAGCGGAAGCCTCGGCACCCGAGGGGAGATTCGAGTGATTTGCACCGTTTGGGCGATTTACTGGGGATGCGTCGTCCGCTGACGCCACGTCCGCGCCCTTCGCCCGGCCCGCGAGCACCCGGCGCAGAACCGGCCGTGCCACCTCCCCCACCAGCAGCGCCAGCGTCAGGTACAGCACGGCGGCCAGCCACAGATAGCCCGGCCAGGCCAGCACCCGCTGGAGCCAGAAGGGCGCACCGGTGCGGCCGGAGACCAGCGCGCCGATGCTCAGCAGGGGCAGGACGAACGCGGCCACCGTGCCGGCCGTGCGCAGGACACCGCCCTCGGCCGTCGTGTCACCGACGAGGCGGCGCCAGAGATAGCGGTGCACGCCGGCGAGCAGCGCGAGCACCACGATCACCATCACCGCGAGACCGGCCACTGCCACTTGTTCTCCCCGCCCGCCGTACGGCCTGTTATGCGCGTTCGCGGCGCAGGGCCCTGACGCCACGGAACCCGATCACACCGACAGCCGTCCCCAGGAGAAAGGACGTGATGGCGAGCAGCAGATGCACCCAGAAGTACGCAGTCGGGTCACCCGCGTCGTCGAAGGCGAGTCCGCTGCCGTCCTTCCACAGGTTCTTGACGAAAGTGATCCAGATGAACCAGCTCCACACCCCGAAGGCGAGCAGGAACCAGGAGACGGGGCGGCTGAGCTTCATGGACTCAGTATCGCCGCCGCTCTCCGGCAAAGCCGCCCGGGGTGGGCTGTCCCGGCGGAACACCCGGCGGGTCAAGCCGTCCGCACCCATTCCCATATCTTCCCCATGTACGTTTCCGACCGTGCCTGCTCTCAAAAAGACCGCACTGACGGTCATCTCTGCCGCTTTGTTGTCCACTTTTGTCGTCAGCCCGGCATCGGCGGTCGACAAGGACACCTCCGACGACCAGCCGAAGCCACCTGCGGACATGTCCCAGGTCGGCGGCGAACTGCTGGGCCGGACCGGCACGCAGGTCAAGCTGGGACCGGACGCCCCGGTGCTGCCGAAGGACCTCACGGGCAGGTCCTGGATCGTCGCGGACGCGGAGAGCGGCCAGGTCCTCGCCTCGCACAACCCGCACTGGCGGCTGCCTCCCGCCTCCACCCTGAAGATGCTCTTCGCGGACACCGTGATGCCCGCGCTGCAGCCGAAGACCCAGAAGTACACGGTCAAGGACGAGGATCTCGCCGATCTCGGCGAGGGCAGCAGCCTGGTCGGCGTCAAGGAGAAGCTCACCTACACGGTCCACGACCTGTGGCTCGGGGTGTTCCTGCGGTCGGGCAACGACGCGGTGCATGTGCTGTCCTCGATGTACGGCGGCGTCCCCAAGACCGTCGACGCCATGCAGGCGCACGCCGAGGAGTTGCAGGCCCTCGACACGAAGGTGGTGTCGCCCGACGGGTACGACGCGCCCGACCAGGTCTCCAGCGCGTACGACCTGACGCTGTTCGCCCGCAGCGGGCTGCAGAAGGCGGACTTCCGGGAGTACTGCTCGACGGCCGAGGCGCAGTTCCCCGGCGCGGAGAAGAACGGGAAGCGCGAGAGCTTCGGCATCCAGAACACCAACAAGCTGCTCACCGGCGCGGGTGGCGTCGAGCCGTACAAGGGCATCGCGGGCGTCAAGAACGGCTACACCACGCACGCCGGCAACACCTTCACCGGTGTCGCCGAACGCAATGGCAAGGTGCTGCTCGTCACCGTCATGAACCCGTCGTCCGAAAAGCCCCACGCCGTCTACGACGAAGCCGCCGACCTCCTCGACTGGGGCTTCGACGCGAGCGGCAAGGTGACCCCGGTCGGCGAACTGGTGCCCCCGAAGTCCGCCGCCACCGGCACCGGGAAGGGTCCCGCGGCCGAACAGGGCAAGGGCGAGGGCCGGAACGGCCCCGCGCAGACCGCGAAGGCCGCCGCGGCCGAGAGCGGCGGCGGAGGCGCCGGGATCGCGCTGGGCATCGCCGGAGGCGTCCTGGTGCTGCTGGCCGGCGGGGTGTTCCTGGTCAACCGGCGCTGGCCGCTGCCGGACCTGATGCGCCGCCTTCCTCGCCGCTGACGGCTTCGGACGCCTTCCCGGTGTCCTCGCTGTTCTGCGTCGCCGTCCAGGCGGCGCAGAACAGCAGCAGCTTCGCCGAGAAGTTGATCCACAGCAGCAGCGCGACCGGCACCCCGAAGGCGCCGTACATGCTCTTCGACGCCACGCTCTCCATATAGCTGCCGAGCAGCAGCTTGAGCAGTTCGAAACAGACCGCGCCGATCACCCCGGCGACCAGCAGCCTGCGCCGCGGGGGCTCGACCCCGGGCAGCAGGGTCAGCAGATAGAGCAGCAGCAGGAAGCCGGCGAGCGCCCCCACGACCATGGCGGCCACCCGCAGCACCACACCGCCCGCCCCCCGGTCCGAGATGCCCAGCAGATCGGCGGCCCAGCCGACGGCGACGGAGCCGACCGACGACACGGCGAACGTGGCGAGCGCCGCCCCGCCGAGGCCGAACAGCAGCCCCACGTCCTTGAGTTTGCGCAGGACCGGATTGCCCAGATCCACATCGTCCAGGCCCCAGACCGCACGCAGGCAGTCCCGCATCGAGCCGATCCAGCCGATACCGGTGAAGAGCAGCAGCGCACCGGCCACCAGTCCGACCGTCCCCGCGTGGGTCACCAGGTTGTCGATGCCGAGCTGGTCGGAGATGCCGGGCACCTGCTCGGCGAGCTTGTCCTCGATCTTGTGGAGCTGCCCGGTGGAGAGCAGCGCGGCACCGATCGCCGCACCGACCGCGATCAGCGGGAAGAGCGCCAGAAAACTGATGAAGGTGATCGCGGCGGCCAGCCTGGCCCAGTGGACCCGCTCCAGCGTCTCGTAGGAGCGCCAGGCGTGCGTCGTCATCAGCCGGGAGACGATCGGCCCGATGACGGGGAGGTTTTTCAGCCAGTCCATGACGTACGACTACCCTCCCGGTCGCGGATAACCGGCACCGGGCCCCGCTGCCGTACGGACTGACGCCTCCTCAATCACCCATTTCGGTGAGTGTTGTAACAAATACCTCGAAAGGGTTTTCTCGGGCGATACGGTCACCGTCATGTCTGTCGACACCGTGTCCCTGACCGGCTGGGGCCGCACCGCCCCGACGGCCGCCCTGCGTTTCCGCCCCCGTTCGTACGAGGAGGCGGCGGCGACGGTACGCGGCTGCGGACCGCGCGGCTCCATCGCCCGGGGCCTCGGCCGGGCCCATGGCGACGCGGCCCAGAACGCGGGCGGCTCCGTCCTCGACATGACCGCGCTGAACCGGATCCGCACCGTCGACGCCGGGGCCGGACTCGTGGTCTGCGACGCCGGGGTCAGCCTGCACCGGCTGATGGAAGTCCTGCTGCCGCTCGGCTGGTTCGTCCCCGTCACGCCCACGACCCGTTACGTCACCGTGGGCGGCGCGATCGGCGCCGACATCCACGGCCACAACCAGCACCGCTCCGGCTCCTTCTCCCGGCACGTCCAGGAGCTGGAGCTGCTGACCGCCGAGGGCGAGATCCGTACGGTCCGGCCCGGCACCGGTCTCTTCGAAGCGACCGCGGGCGGCCTGGGGCTGACGGGGGTGATCCTCTCGGCCACGCTCCGGTGCCACCGCGTCACCAGCTCGTGGATGTCGGTCGACACCGAACGCGCCGTCGATCTGGACGACCTGCTGGAGCGGCTCTGTGCCGGGGACCACCGCTACCGCTACTCGGCCGCCTGGATCGATCTCCGCGCCCGCGGCCGGGCGACAGGGCGCTCCGTGCTCACCCGGGGGGAGCACGTACCCCGATACGCGCTCCCGGCGCACGCCCGGCGCACACCGCTCGCGTTCCGCCCGGGGCCGCTGCCGGCCGCCCCCGTCCTCGTACCCGAAGCACTGCTCGGCGGCGCCCCGGCCGCCCTCTTCAACGAGCTCCGGTACCGCGGCGCGCCCCGGTACCGGATCGGCGAACTCCAGAGGCTGGCCGCGTTCTTCCACCCCCTGGACGGCCTGCCGCAGTGGAACCGGGTCCACGGGCGGGCCGGATCCGTGCGGTACCAGTTCGTCGTCGGACCCGGTCAGGAGGAGGTGCTGCGCCGGATCGTGCGCCGGATCTCCCAGCGGCGCTGCCCGACGTCGAACGCCGTGCTCAAGCGGTTCGGCGCCGGCGACCCGGGCTGGCTGTCGTTCCCGATGCGCGGCTGGACGCTCGCCCTCGACCTGCCCGCCGCCCTGCCCGGCCTGGCCCGGTTTCTGGACTCGCTGGACGAGGAGGTGGCGGCGGCCGGCGGCCGGGTCTGCCTGGCGAAGGACTCCCGGCTCCGGCCGGAGCTGCTGGCCGCGATGTACCCGAGGCTGGCCGACTTCCGGTCGCTGCGCGCCGAGCTCGACCCGGGCGGGGCCTTCCGCTCCGACCTGTCGCGCCGGCTGTCGCTCTGACCGCCGCCGCACTCCGCCCTCCCGATCCCACCCCCGACTCCCTACGCCTGCAAGGAGTGTTCCCGTGAAGGACGCCTTCGGAGCCCCGCAGTCCCTGCTCGTCCTCGGCGGCACCTCGGAGATCGCCCTGGCCACCGCACGGCGGCTGATCGCCCTGCGGACCCGCACGGTCCGGCTGGCCGGACGCCCCTCCCCCGCCCTCGACGCGGCCGCCGCCGAACTGCGCGCACGCGGCGCCGACGTCCGTACGGTCGACTTCGACGCCCTCGACTCCGCGTCCCACGAGACCACGCTCGGCGCGGTCTTCGCCGAGGGCGACATCGACATGGTGCTGCTCGCCTTCGGCATCGCGGGCGACCAGGGGCGCGACGAGGAGGAACCGCTCTCCGCGGTCCGGGTCGCCCAGACCAACTACACGGGGGCGGTCTCCGCCGGGCTCGTGTGCGCCGGCGCGCTCCAGGCGCAGGGGCACGGCTCGCTGGTGGTGCTGTCCTCGGTGGCGGGCGAACGCGTCCGCCGCGCCGACTTCATCTACGGGTCCAGCAAGGCGGGGCTGGACGCGTTCACGCAGGGGCTGGGGGACGCGCTGCACGGGACGGGGGTGCATGTGATGGTCGTGCGCCCCGGCGTCGTACGGCCGGAGCCGGCCGCGGAAACGGTGCCGGCCGCACCGGCCACGCCACTGGCGGCCCGGGGCGGGGCGGCCCTGCTCGCGCCCTCGCGGATCACCGCGGCACGGTCCGCCTCGGCCCGGTTCGCCTCGGCGCCGCTGGAGGCGTCGCCGCTCACCACGACTCCGGACGCGGTCGCGGAGGCCATCGTGACGGGGCTGCGGCGGCGTTCGGAGACGGTGTGGGTGCCCGGGTCGCTGCGTGCGGTGATGTCGGCGCTGCGGCATGTGCCGCGCCCGCTGTTCAGGCGGCTGCCGCTCTGAACCGGGGGCGCCGGGGAGGTGCTCAGTGCAGGGAGGGCTCGTCCACGGAGGAGCCGCCCTGCGCGGGCACGGCGGACGCCCCGCTCCCGGCGCCGAACGGGAACTCGTTGATCTTGCGCCAGACGCTGTCCGGGCCCTGCTCGTACAGCGCGAAGGAACCGCAGGACCAGGACGCCTCGTAGTCGGCGAGCTCCGCGTACGCCCGGTCCATCGCCTCCTCGGCGATGTCGTGCGCCACGGTCACATGCGGGTGGTACGGGAACTGGAGCTCGCGCACCAGCGGCCCGGAGGCGTCCCGGACCCGCTTCTGCAGCCAGGTGCAGGCCGAGGCGCCCTCGACGACCTGGACGAAGACGACCGGCGAGAGGGGACGGAAGGTCCCGGTGCCGGACAGCCGCATCGGGAAGGGGCGGCCGCCCGTCGCGATCTGGGCGAGATGCGCCTCGATCGCGGGCAGGTCGGCCGCCTCGGCCTCGGTCGGCGGGAGAAGGGTGACGTGCGTGGGAATGCCGTACGCGGCAGGGTCCCCGAAGCTCGCGCGCCGCTCCTGGAGCAGGCTGCCGTAGGGCTCCGGGACCGCGATCGAAACGCCGAGCGTTACGGTCCCCACGTCGTCCTCCTCAATCCTCGATGGCCGGTGGCCTGTTTTCGGCCACCGACCGGTTCGGCTTCCCATCGCCAGTGTGACGCCTGCGGCCGCGAAACCGCCAGGGTCCTTGGACTCAGTGCTTCGCGGGCAGAAAGCCCATCCGGTCGTACGTCCGGGCCAGGGTCTCGGCCGCGACGGCACGGGCCTTCTCCGCGCCCTTGGCCAGGATCGAGTCCAGCGTCTCCGGGTCGTCCAGGTATTCCTGGGTGCGGGTACGGAACGGTGTGACGAACTCGACCATGACCTCGGCGAGGTCGGTCTTGAGCGCACCGTAGCCCTTGCCCTCGTACTTCTGCTCCAGATCCGCGATACCGGTCCCGGTCAGTGTCGAGTAGATGCTCAGCAGATTACTGACACCGGGCTTCTCGGCCCGGTCGAAGCGGATCACCGTGTCGGTGTCGGTGACCGCGCTCTTCACCTTCTTGGCGGTGGCCTTCGGCTCGTCCAGGAGGTTGATCAGGCCCTTCGGGGTCGGCGCCGACTTGCTCATCTTCGCCGACGGGTCCTGGAGGTCGTAGATCTTCGCCGTCTCCTTGAGGATGTACGGGTCCGGCACGGTGAACGTGTCGCCGTAGCTGCCGTTGAACCGCTCGGCGAGGTTGCGGGTCAGCTCCAGGTGCTGGCGCTGGTCCTCGCCGACCGGGACCTGGTCGGCCTGGTACAGCAGGATGTCGGCCACCATCAGCATCGGGTACGTGAAGAGACCGACCGTGGTGCGGTCGGCACCCTGCTTGGCGGACTTGTCCTTGAACTGCGTCATGCGCGACGCCTCGCCGAAGCCGGTGAGGCAGTTCATGATCCAGCCGAGCTGGGCGTGCTCGGGGACATGGCTCTGGACGAAGAGCGTGCAGCGCTCCGGGTCGAGCCCGGCGGCGAGGAGCTGGGCGACGGCGAGCCTGGTGTTCGCGCGCAGCTCCGCGGGGTCCTGCGGGATGGTGATCGCATGCAGGTCCACGACCATGTAGAAGGCGTCGTGGGATTCCTGCAGCGCCACCCACTGGCGGACCGCACCGAGGTAGTTGCCGAGGTGGAACGAGCCTGCGGTGGGCTGGATTCCGGAGAGCACGCGGGGGCGTTCAGAGGCCATGGAACTCATTGTCTCAGGTGTGGGCGGCGAGCCCCGACCGGCCTGGCGCGCCGCAAAACACAGGTTTCCTCACCACGGATCCGACCGACGATACAAAGTGGGCACCACCCCGCCCACGCCGCACGACGAACGGAGATCCCGTGTCTGCCACGGAAACCGCCATCGCCTCCGCCGAGGCGCACAGCGCGCACAACTACCATCCGCTGCCCGTCGTCGTCGCCACGGCGGACGGGGCCTGGATGACCGATGTCGAGGGCCGTCGTTACCTCGACATGCTCGCCGGCTACTCGGCGCTCAACTTCGGTCACGGCAACCGGCGCCTGATCGACGCCGCCAAGGCGCAGCTGGAGCGGGTGACCCTGACCTCGCGCGCCTTCCACCACGACCGGTTCGCCGACTTCTGCACGCAGCTCGCCGAGTTGTGCGGCATGGAGTCGGTGCTGCCGATGAACACGGGTGCGGAGGCCGTGGAGACCGCGGTGAAGACGGCCCGCAAGTGGGGTTACCGGGTGAAGGGCGTCCCGGACGGCATGGCGAAGATCATCGTCGCCGCCAACAACTTCCACGGCCGGACGACGACGATCATCAGCTTCTCCACGGACCAGGAGGCACGGGAGGACTTCGGCCCGTACACACCGGGGTTCGAGATCGTGCCGTACGGGGATCTCACGGCGCTCCGGGGGGCGATGACCGAGAACACCGTGGCGGTGCTCATGGAGCCGATCCAGGGCGAGGCCGGGGTGCTGGTGCCGCCGCCGGGCTATCTCACCGGGGTGCGCGCGCTCACGCGCGAGCGGAACGTGCTGTTCATCGCGGACGAGATCCAGTCGGGCCTGGGCCGGACCGGCAGGACCTTCGCCTGCGAGCACGAGGGGGTCGTGCCGGACATGTACGTGCTCGGCAAGGCGCTGGGCGGTGGTGTGGTGCCGGTGTCGGCGGTGGTCTCGTCGCAGGACGTGCTCGGGGTGTTCCGGCCCGGTGAGCACGGTTCGACGTTCGGCGGCAATCCCCTGGCCTGCGCGGTCGGGCTGGAGGTCATCGCGATGCTCCGCACCGGCGAGTTCCAGCAGCGGGCGACCGAGCTGGGCGAGCACCTGCACCAGGAGCTGCGGCTGCTGGTGGGCGGCGGCGCGGTGGAGGAGGTGCGCGGCCGCGGTCTTTGGGCGGGCGTCGACATCGCTCCGAGCCACGGCACGGGCCGGGAGATCTCCGAGAAGCTGATGGACCGCGGGGTGCTGGTCAAGGACACCCACGGCTCGACGATCCGGATCGCCCCGCCACTGGTGATCAGCAAGGAGGACCTGGACTGGGGCCTCGAACAGCTCCGCGCCGTCCTGCGCGGCTGATCCCCGCACCCGCACCCGCTCGCCGGTCAGGCCCGGGGCCTGTCCGGCGGCCCGCCCTGGCAGACTCCGTCCCGTGAGACCTGACCTGACACTGCTGCGGGACCTGGTCGAAGGGTCACCGGGCTTCGGACGCGGGCCCGCGTCCGCCGTACCGGAGGCGCTGATCCGCGAGGCCGAGGCCCGCGTCGGCCCGCTGCCGCCGTCGTACCGCTGGTGGCTGGCCGCGTACGGCCACGGGCGGGCCGGGGACGCGGACATCGCGACGGTCGGGCCCGCCGGGTCCGCCGACGACCTGTACGAGGCCGTCACCGCCGGGTGGCGGCTGAGCGGCGACCGGCTGTGCTTCGCCGTCGAGCCGGACTGCGGCGACGGCTACCACTTCGCCCTGGATCCGGCCGGGGAGGCCGGGGACGGGGAGTACCCGGTGGTCCGCCGTGACGGTACGGACGGGTGCGAGGACCCGGTGGCCGAGTCCTTCGCCGGATTCCTGGCCGTCCAGGCGGCGCGGTCGCGCGGGCTGCGGGACGGGCCCAATCCCTCGGTCGCCCGGCTGTGGCGGTCGACGCCGGGCGTACTGCTCGACAACGGCGTCCATGTCTACGGTCCGCACCTCATCGAGGAACGCAACGAGACCTTCGAGGTGGCCCGGTACGCGCCGCACTGGGTGCTGGTCGGGGACGACAGCGGGGGCGACGGATTCTTCATGCGCCGCCACGGCCGCGACCGCGCCTCCGTCCACCGGCTCGGACTGGGCGCGATCCGCGAGCACGTCGAGGTGGAGGGCGAACCGGTGACGGACGACCTGCTCGGCTGGCTGCGCGCGGGCGGGGCCCTGGAGGACCGAGGGCCGGCTAAAGGATGACGTGCGGCAGGAAGCGGGCGTACTCGTCGGTGACCGGGCCCTCCGATTCGCGGATGCCGAGACCGGCCGCCTCGTCCTCGACGACCCACGCGCCCAGCACCACACGGTTGCCGTCGAAGTCCGGCAGCGGCGCCAGCTCCTGGTAGCAGCACGGCTCGTCCCGAGGCGCCGCCGGGCTTCCCGGCTCGTGGATCGTGACCCCGGCCCCCTCGCGGCCGAGCAGCGGCTTGGCGACCCAGCCGCCCGACGCCGCGAGCCGACGGGGACCGTCGAGGTAGGTGGGCAGCAGGTTCGGGTGGCCCGGGTAGAGCTCCCAGAGGATTGCCAGCAGCGCCTTGTTGGACAGCAGCATCTTCCAGGCGGGCTCGATCCAGCAGGTCGTGCCCGTACCGCCGCCGTTGTCGAGGGTGTCGAGCACATGCGGGCCGAACCGGTCGGTCGCCAGCCACTCCCACGGATACAGCTTGAAACAGCTCCGGATGAAACGGAGCCGCTCGTCGACGAACCGCCCGCTCAGCCGGTCCCAGCCGATCTGCTCGACGGACAGCGCCTCCGTGTCGATGCCGGCCTGCGCGGCGGTCTCCCGCAGATAGGCGACCGTCATCAGGTCCTCGCCCAGCTCGTCGCCGTCGGAGTGCGCGAAGTTCAGCGGCCCCGGCGGCAGCAGGGCGGCCTGCCGCTTCCAGGCCGCCACGAGTCGTTCGTGCAGCGAGTTCCACTGGTCGGCACCCGGGAAGCGGTCCTCCATCCAGAACCACTGGGCGCTCGCGGCCTCCACCAGGGAGGTGGGGGTGTCCGCGTTGTACTCCAGCATCTTCGCCGGACCGGTGCCGTCGTAGCACAGGTCGAACCTGCCGTAGAGGGAGGGCAGTTCGGCACGGCGGTGCCAGGACCGGGCGATCAGTGCGGCCAGCCGGCGGTCGGTGATGCCGAGCTCGGCGAAGCGGTCCCGCTCCACGATGTGCGCGGCCGCGGCCAGACACATGGTGTGCAGTTCCTCGACGACGCCCTCCAGCGCCTCGACCTCGGGCAGCGAGAAGACGTAGTAGGCGCTCTCGTCCCAGTACGGGCGCAGCGATCCGTCCGGGTAGCGGGTGAGCGGGAAGACGATCCCCTGCTCCTCCACCGTGCGCTGCCAGTCGGGGCGCGGCTGCGTGGTGCGGCGTTCCATGCCGGTCAGCCGCCGCCGGTGCCCGAGCAGCCGAAGCCGCCGCGTTCGACCGCGGACTTGTTGAAACTGCCGCCCTGCACCTTGCCGTTCTTGCTGCTGCCGCCGTAGTAGTACGACCCCTTGCCGTCGCTCTTCTTGCACTCGTAGCTCGGCAGTCTGTCCTGGGTCAGCGGGTCGACGCACCGCTTGTCCGGCTCCGAACCGCAGGAGGTGATCATCGCCGCGAGCACTCCCATGCCGCCGAGCACCACGGTGCTCGACCTCAGCCTGCGTGTTGCCATGTTTCCGTCTCCCCCGCCATACGAATCAAGCCAGTGTGGCCATTCGTCAGATTAAAGGGCCGCCGGATGCGGCCGGAAGCGGGGACACCGAACGTCCCCCAGTAGAGTCCCCCTGTGCTTCTCGGGATGATCTGCGCGCTCGGCGCCGCCGTCTGCTTCGGTACGGCCTCGGTCCTCCAGGCCGTCGCCGCGCGGGCCGCCGCCGAGCCGGGGTCGGACGCGGGGGTCGATCCGGCGCTGCTGCTGCGCGCCCTTCGCCAGTGGCGTTACATCGCCGGACTCGCCCTGGACGGCTGCGGTTTCGTCCTCCAGATCGTCGCCCTGCGCTCGCTGCCGATCTACGCGGTGGGCGCCGCGCTGGCCGCGAGTCTCGCGGTGACCGCAGTGGCCGCCGCCCGGCTGCTGAAGGTGCGGCTGAGCGCCGTCGAGTGGTCCGCGGTCGGCGTCGTCTGCGCCGGCCTCGGCATGCTGGGGCTCGCCTCCGGCGGTGAGGGCCACGGCACCGGCTCGGCGGCCCTGGGCTGGTGGATGCTGGGGATCGCCCTCGGCGTCCTGCTGATCGGCTCCGTGGCCGGCCGCCTCCCGGAGAAGCCGCGGGCGCTCGTGCTGGGTCTCGGCGCGGGATGCGGCTTCGGGGTGGTGGAGGTCACGGTCCGGCTGATCGACGACGTGTCGCCGTCGGCGCTGCTCGCCAACCCCGCCGCGTACGCGCTGCTGCTGGGCGGCGGTTCGGCGTTCCTGCTGCTCACCTCGGCCCTGCAGCGCGGTTCGGTGACGACGGCGACGGCCGGCATGGTGCTCGGCGAGACGATCGGCCCGGCGCTGGTGGGCGTCGTCTGGCTCGGCGACCGCACCCGCGAGGGCCTGGAGTGGCTGGCGGTCGCCGGTTTCGTGGTGGCGGTGGCGGGCGCGCTGGCCCTGGCCCGGTTCGGCGAGGCCCCGGCGGACACCCCGGAACCGTCCGCCCCCGAACACATCCAGGGCGTGTAGGACCTCAGGGCAGCACCCGGCAGAGTGCGTCCAGGGCGCCCGCCCAGGCGCTGTCGGTGGGTGTTCCGTAGCCGATGACCAGCGCGTCGCGGCCCGGCGCCGCCTCCGGGTGCCGGAAGCGCGAGATCCCCTCCAGCGCCAGCCCCTGCCACGCCGCCGACCGGAGCACCGACGCCTCGCTGCCCTCGGGCAGTTCGAGCACGGCGTGCAGCCCGGCCGCTATGCCGCTGATCCGGACCCCGGGGGCCCGCTCCGCCAGTACCGCGACGAGCTGGTCGCGGCGGCGCCGGTAGTGCAGCCGCATCGAGCGCACATGACGGTCGTACGCGCCCGACGCGATGAACTCCGCGAGCGTCAGCTGGTCCAGCGCGCTGGACGACCAGTCGCTCATCCCCTTGGCCTCGGACACCTCCCCCACCAGCGCCTCCGGCAGCACCATCCATCCCAGGCGCAGCCCGGGTGCCAGCGACTTGCTCGTCGTGCCCAGGTGCACCACGCGTTCGGGGTCGAGGCCCTGGAGCGCGCCGACCGGCTGCCGGTCGTAGCGGAACTCGCCGTCGTAGTCGTCCTCCAGGATCAGCCCGCCCGTGCCGCGCGCCCAGTCCACGGCCGCGGCCCGCCGGTCGGGGTGGAGCGGCACCCCCGTCGGGAACTGGTGCGCGGGCGTCATCAGGACCGCGCCCACGCCGCGCAGACCGGCCAGTTCCCCGGTCCTCGCCCCGAGTGCGTCGACCGGCAGGCAGGGCAGCCGCAGCCCGGCGTCCGTGAGCAGGTTCCAGTGCACGTCCAGTCCGTACGACTCGACGGCCACCTCCCGCACCCGCCGCTTGCGCAGCACCGGGCCCATCAGCTTCAGCGCCTGCACGAAACCGGCGCAGATCATGATCCGTTCCGGGTCCGCGTACACCCCGCGGGCCCGTGCCAGATAGTCGGCGAGCACGGTGCGCAGCTCGATGCGCCCGCGCGGATCGCCGTATCCGAAGGCGTCGTTGGGCGCGGCCGCCAGTGCGCGCCGGGACGCCTTGAGCCAGTCGGCGCGCGGGAACGTCGAGAGGTCGGGCGACCCGCCCAGCAGGTTGTGGCCGGGCCGGGACCGCACCGCCCGCGCCCGCGTGGTCCTGGCGGCCGGGGGGCGCGGCTCGGCCCGCCGCGCCACCCGGGTGCCCGAGCCCTGCCGGGCGGTGAGCCATCCCTCGGCGACCAGTTCCGCGTAGGCGTCGGCGACGGTGTTCCGGGCGATGCCGAGGTCGGCGGCGAGGCCGCGGGACGACGGCAGCCGGGTGCCGGGCGTCAGGCGCCCCGTCCGTACGGCCTCGCGCAGGGCGTCCATGAGTCCGGCCCGCAGCCCGGTCGCTCCGGTCGTTTCGAGATGCAGGTCGGCACCGAAAGTGGCCCATGAATCCGTCATGGAAATGGACCATACCGTTGCGCCATCCACCCCGTAACGTCGTAGCCATGACGACGAACGACCACAGCCACCCGACGACCGGCCTCAACCCCGAGCACGCCCCGCGCATGCAGTCCTGGGCCGAGCTGGCCCCCGATGTCTACAAGGCCATGGTCCGGCTGGACGCGGCATCCCGTAAGGGCCTCGACCCGGTCCTGGCGGAGCTGGTGAAGATCCGCGCCTCGCAGCTGAACCACTGCGCGTTCTGCCTCGACATGCACACCAAGGACGCGCTCGCGGCCGGTGAGTCCGTCGAGCGGATCGTCCAGCTCAGCGCGTGGGAGGAGTCGCAGCACTTCTACACGCCCAAGGAGATCGCGGCCATCGAGCTGACCGAGGCGGTGACGGTGCTGACCGACGGCTTCGTGCCGGACGAGGTCTGGGAGAAGGCCGCGAAGCAGTTCGACGAGACCGAGCTCGCCCATCTCATCGCCGCGATCACGACGATCAACGCCTGGAACCGCTTCGCCGTGACCACCCGTATGGTCCCCGGTCACTACAAGTCGGGCGACATCAAGCACTGACCCGGCGGGCATGCCGGGCCGGCCCGGCATACTCGTACGGCGCACCGCCACCGTTCGACACCCCACAGGAGCTCCGCGTGACCGCTTCCGTCCTCCGCGCCCTGCACCACGACCGCACCCCCGGCGACCCGCTGGTCGTCCCCGGCCCGTGGGACGCGGCGAGTGCGCGCGTCTTCGTCGACGCCGGTTTCCCGACGCTGGCCACGCCCAGCGCCGGGATCGCGGCCTCGCTCGGTTACGAGGACGGGGCGACGCCCGCCGACGAGATGTTCGCGGCCGTGGCCAGGATCGCGCGCGCCGTGCCGGACTCCGTGCCCGTCTCGGCGGACATCGAGGCGGGTTACGGACTGGCGCCGAAGGAACTCGTGGAGCGGCTCCTGGACGCCGGAGCCGTCGGCTGCAATCTGGAGGACTCCGCCGACGGCGCCCTCCTCGACGCCCGGCGGCAGGCGGACCGGCTCGCGGAGGTGCGGGCGGTCGCGGGCGACGCGCTCTTCGTCAACGCCCGCATCGACACGTACGTCCGAGGCGTCCCCGACGGCACGGACCCGGAGACGGAGACGGTCCGCCGCGCACTGCTGTACGTGGCGGCGGGCGCGGACTGCGTCTATCCGATCATGGCCCCGCCCGAGGCGCTGCCCGCACTGGCCGCCGCCGTCCCGGCCCCGCTCAACGCCTTGGCGCGGCCGGGCGGCCCGACCCCGCGCCGGCTGGGCGAGCTGGGCGCCACCCGGATCACCTTCGGCCCCGGGCTGCAGCGCCGGGCCATGGCTGCCGTGCGCGAGATCGCGGACGAGGTGCTGAGGGGGTAGGGCGTGTTCGAGAAGTAGCGTCGTCCGCCCGGAGGGCGGGTCTCGCGGGGTCCGGCGCGTGCGATCACAAGGCGCCGGGGTGCCCTCGTAGCGGAGCTACCAGGGCATTTCGGCAACGCGGCGAGCGTGCGTGTCAGACCCCGCGAGACAGACGGAACTTCTCGAACACGCCCTAGCACCCGGGCCGGCGTCCTGGGCGGTCAGGCCCGTCTGCCGCCGAAGGCCGCCAGGGTCCGCTCCAGCATCGGCATGGCCCGCACCACGTTGCGGGAGCGGATCAGGGCGTCCCACGCGGGCTCGAACTTCTTCCAGCCGCCCGAGTACGCCAGGTGCCTGAGCCGTTCGTGCGTGCCCGGCTGGGCGGCCGCACCGCGCCAGATGTTGGACCACCGGTAGAAGTCGCGGTACGCACGCCAGTACCCGTCCTCCAACTGGCGCGGGGTCATGCCCTTCGGGCGGTACACGACATGGCGGGTGTCGTAGAGGTCCCAGTCCCGGTGGACGATCCGGTCCTCCGCCTCCAGCTGCTTCCACAGACCGGTGGACGGATACGGCGTCATGATGTGGAAGGTGGCCGTCTCGATGCCCTGCTCGACGGCCCACTCCACCGTGCGGTCGAAGACGTCCGGGCCGTCGTGGTCGAGCCCGAAGACGAAGCTGGCGTTGACCATGACCCCGGCGTCATGGAGCCGGCGGACGGCGGCCGCGTAGTCCTTGCCGATGTTCTGGTCCTTGCGCCGCTCGGCGAGGTTCGCGCTGTTGACGGTCTCGAAGCCGACGAACAGGCTGCGCAGCCCCGCGTCCACGGCGCGCTCCAGCAGGTCCGGCTGGAGGACGGACTTCACCGTGCCGGCTGCCTGCCAGAGCCGCCCCATTCCCGCCATCCCGTCGAAGAGCGCCTCGGCGAAGCGCCGGTTGCCGAGCAGATGGTCGTCGAGGAAGTACAGATGGCGGCCGGGCAGCCGCTCGATCTCGGCGAGCGCGTCGTCCACGGCCTGGGTGTAGAAGGACTTCCCGCCCTCGAAGAAGGCATCCTTGTAACAGAAGTCGCAGTGGTGCGGGCAGCCGCGCGAGACGACGATCGAGTTCGGCACGAGGTAGAGCTGCCGCTTGATCAGGTCGCGCCGTACGGGCGGCAGTCCGGCCAGGGTGCGCAGCTTCGAGTCGTACCGGTGGCCCGGCACCCCGTCGCGGAACTCCTTGAGGAAGCGCGGCCAGGTGTCCTCGCCCGGCCCGGTGAAGATCGTGTCGGCGTGGGCGGCGGCCTCGTCCGGGAGCGAGGTCACATGGAGGCCGCCCATGGCGACATGGACGCCGCGGGCGCGGAAGTGGTCGGCGATCTCGTAGCCGCGCCGGGCGGAGGTGATGTACGGCTGGACGACCAGGAGATCGGGGCTGTCGAGCGCCTCGATGTCGACCCGCTCGACGTGTTCGTCGAGGAGCGTCACCTCGTCGTCCGCATCGAGGTACCCGGCGAGGGTCGCCAGGCCGAGCGGCGGGAAGAGCGAGTACTTGATGGGCCTGAACAGCGGGCTGGTCGCCTCTGTCAGGGCCGGAAGAATCATCGTCACGCGCATGACAGCCCAGACTCGGGAGGGGGTGCGGTCAGTTCCCGGCCGGGGCCGCGTGCCGACGCCGTCGCCCCCGGCAGCGGGTGCTGCCGGGGGCGACGGGGTACGCGTGGAAGGGCGTACGGATCAGATCAGGCCGAGCTCGCGAACCGCGTCGCGCTCCTCGGTGAGCTCCTTCACCGACGCGTCGATGCGCGCACGGGAGAAGTCGTTGATGTCCAGGCCCTGGACGATCTCGTACTTGCCGTCCTTCGTGGTGACCGGGAAGGACGAGATGATGCCCTCGGGCACGCCGTAGGAGCCGTCCGACGGGATGCCCATGGAGGTCCAGTCGCCCGCGGCGGTGCCGTTGACCCAGGTGTGCACGTGGTCGATGGCGGCGTTGGCGGCGGAGGCGGCCGAGGACGCGCCACGGGCCTCGATGATCGCGGCGCCGCGCTTGGCGACGGTCGGGATGAAGGTGTCGGCCAGCCACGCCTCGTCGTTGACGAGCTCGGCGGCGTTCTTGCCGGCGATCTCCGCGTGGAAGATGTCGGGGTACTGGGTCGCCGAGTGGTTGCCCCAGATCGTCAGCTTCTTGATGTCGGAGACGGCGGCACCGGTCTTGGCGGCCAACTGCGAGATCGCGCGGTTGTGGTCGAGGCGGGTCATCGCGGTGAAGCGCTCGGCCGGTACGTCCGGGGCCGCGGCCTGCGCGATGAGCGCGTTGGTGTTGGCCGGGTTGCCGACGACGAGGACCTTGATGTCGTCCGCCGCGTTGTCGTTGATGGCCTTGCCCTGCGGCTTGAAGATGCCACCGTTGGCGGAGAGCAGGTCACCGCGCTCCATGCCCTTCGTACGCGGGCGGGCGCCGACGAGCAGGGCGACGTTGGCACCGTCGAACGCCTTGTTGGCGTCGTCGGTGATCTCGATGCCGCGCAGCAGCGGGAAGGCGCAGTCGTCGAGCTCCATCGCGGTGCCCTCGGCGGCCTTCAGGCCCTGCGGGATCTCCAGGAGACGCAGGTTGACCGGCACGTCCGGGCCGAGCAGGTGGCCGGAGGCGATGCGGAAGAGCAGCGCGTAGCCGATCTGGCCGGCTGCGCCGGTCACGGTGACATTCACGGGAGTGCGGGTCATGGCGATCTCCGTTAGACAGCTGGCGGTGGGGGTTCCTGGCCCCTGGTGCTGGACATCCCTGAATCTTGATGTGAAGAGATATCCAGCGATCAGGCTATCCGACCCGGAACCTCCCGGCCGCCCTGCCCCCTGTGGCACCGCACACAACCCGTCACACAGCGCTCACCCGGCCGAATCCCGGTCACCCGGGAGACGGTGGCCCGGTGGCGGCGCCCGCACGGCCCGCCGTCGGCGCCCCGGGCCGTTCAGCGGCACCGCCGCACGCCCCCTGCTCCGCCCTCGGCCCGGCTCTCCGTTGCCTGACGATCACACGGTGGCGGAATGGTCACTTCCGTGCCACAGGCCACGGGCATCCCTTGAACCGGCCTCACCCCGTCGACCAGGCTGAAGTCCGGACGGGGCAAGGCCGCTCAAGTCACCGCATTCCGGGGCGTTTACGTTCCGGTGGGCCCCGATACCGGTGTCCGTCCCTTCTCGGGGGAGGGGACGGGCACCGCTTCCGAGCGGCGCACCCGGCCGTGCGGGCGGGCTCAGCGGATGGTGAAGTGGACCGCCTGTTCCAGGAACGGAATGTCCAGCCACGGCTTGGGCTGCGCCACCAGCGCGAGCATCACGATGAGGAAGCCGAGCAGCCCGTACGTCACCAGGTCGGTGAAGCGGGAACGTACCGCCAGCATGCCCACCGACGGCACCACGAGCCGCAGCACCGCGCCGCCGATGAGGGCGGCGCCGATGAGCATCGTGCCGACCCGGAAGGCCTCGGCGAACGGGTCGACCGCCACGATCAGCAGCCCGATCCCGGCCGTGCAGAGCACGGCGAGCAGCGGCCACTGACGGGCCGGGGCGGGTGCGTCACCGGACGCGGCCCGGCCACCGCCCTCGGGGCGCGCGGTGTCCCGGGTGAGCGACGGAAACCGCCGCGACGGCCGCGTACCGCCTGCCGCCGCCTCACCGGCGGCGTCGTCACGGGTCGCGGCCACGGACCGATCCGAGGCGGCCTCGCCGGAAGGCCCCTCGTCCGCAGCCTCGTGCGCCGTCCCCTCGCCGGCCGTCCCCTCGTCCGCCGTCGCTTCATCCGCGCCCGGCGCGTCCGCGCGCGGCGGCACCGCGGACGGGCCGTCCGCCTCGGCGGCCGGGTCGGCCGGACTCGTACCAGCACCCATGGGGTTCCTTCCGGATCGGGTCGGCCGGCTCAGACGGCGGCGGCCGCGTCGCGCTCGGCGGCCTCGACCACGTTGACGAGCAGCTGGGCGCGGGTCATCGGGCCGACACCACCGGGGTTCGGGGAGATCCAGGCGGCGACCTCGGCCACGCCCGGGTGGACGTCCCCGACGATCTTGCCGTTCTCGTCCCGGCTGACACCGACGTCGAGCACGGCGGCGCCCGGCTTCACGTCCTCGGGCTTGATGATGTGCGGCACCCCGGCGGCGGCGACGATGATGTCGGCCTGCCTGAGGTGGGCGGAGAGGTCACGCGTACCGGTGTGGCACTGGGTGACGGTGGCGTTCTCGGACTTACGGGTCAGCAGCAGCGGGATGGAACGGCCGATGGTGACACCGCGGCCGACGACCACGACATGCGCCCCGTTGATCTCCACGTCGTGGTGGCGGAGCAGCTGGACGACGCCCTGCGGGGTGCAGGGCAGCGGGCCCGTCTCGTTGAGCACGAGCCGGCCGAGGCTCATCGGGTGGAGGCCGTCGGCGTCCTTGGCCGGGTCCATCAGCTCCAGGACGCGGTTGGTGTCGATCCCCTTGGGGAGGGGGAGCTGCACGATGTACCCCGTGCACTCGGGGTTGGCGTTGAGCTCCCGTACGACGTCCTCGATCTCCTCCTGGGTGGCGGTGTCGGGGAGTTCGCGCTGGATGGAGCCGATGCCGACCTGTGCGCAGTCACGGTGCTTGCCGTTCACGTACCACCGGCTGCCCGGGTCGTCCCCGACGAGCAGGGTTCCCAGGCCAGGGGTGATGCCCTGCGCCTTGAGGGCCGCCACGCGGACGGTGAGATCGGACTTGATCGCGGCTGCGGTGGCCTTGCCATCGAGAATCTGGGCAGTCATGTCCCCATACTCGCGGATGACCCCGCCCGCATACCAATTCGGGCGTCGACGGTGGACACGAGGTTGCACTTGCGCAACATCCACCAGCCACGACTGGACAAACTTATGTTCTGCTTATAACGATTATGGCCGCAGTGCCGCAGAAGTACCGGGGGGCGGACCACTGACCTTTCTTTCCTCCGTGCGGCCGCATCGTCCCCGCACGCACGTTGGAGGAACGCCCAGATGAGTTTCGGCGACCCGAACCCGAATCCGAACAACCCGTACGGCCAGCAGCCGAACCAGCCGCCGCAGGGTCAGCCGGGTTACGGCTACCCGCAGGCGCCGCAGGGCGTACCGCCGCAGCAGGGCCAGCCGGGCTACGGCTACCCGCAGCAGGGCCAGCCCCCGCAGGGTCAGCCGGGTTACGGCTACCCGCAGCAGCAGCCGGGCGGCACCCTCCAGGCCAACAACGGCTACATCAACGTCGCGGGCCTCGGCACCGTCGAGCTCGCCACGATGGGGCGCCGCCTGGGCGCGCGTGCGCTGGACGGCGTCGCGTACGGCATCCTCTACTTGATCTTCTCGGCGATCGGCGTCGCGAGCCTCGTGGGCGCCTCGAAGTCCATCGACGACTGCAGCGGCACCGAGTACGGCACCGCTGCCTACACCCAGTGCATGAACGACGCGACCGACGCCAGCGTCGGCATCGTCGCGGGCTTCTTCGGCTTCATCGCCGTGTTCGCGCTGATCGCGCTGCTCTACGAATGGCTGATGGTCTCCATCTGGGGCGCCACGCTCGGCAAGATGGTCCTCAACGTCAAGGTCGTCAAGGAGAGCACCGGCCAGGCCCCCGGTCTGGGTGCGGGCTTCATCCGCTGGATCATCCCGATGGTCGGCTCGCTCTTCTGCGGTCTCGGCACGCTGCTGGTCTACCTCTCCCCCTTCTTCGACAACTCGGGCAAGCTCCAGGGCTGGCACGACCGCGCCGGCAGCACGATCGTCATCAAGACGAAGTGAGCACGCTGAAGGTGTAACCACCCTCACCGCATGGCGAAGGCCGCCAATTCCCCACTCGTTCCAGGGAATTGGCGGCCTTCCGCCTTACCCGGGCTGCCCGGGTGCGACTCGTATCAGTGGAAGAAGTGCCGCGTACCCGTGAAGTACATCGTCACGCCCGCCTTCTTCGCGGCCTCGACGACCAGCTCGTCACGGACCGAACCGCCCGGCTGGGCCACGGCCCTGACGCCCGCGGCGGTCAGGATCTCCAGTCCGTCCGGGAACGGGAAGAACGCGTCGGAGGCGGCGTACGCGCCGCGGGCGCGCTCCTCGCCCGCCCGCTCGACGGCCAGCTTCGCGGAGTCGACGCGATTGACCTGGCCCATGCCGACGCCGACCGAGGCGCCGTCCTTGGCGAGCAGGATCGCGTTGGACTTGACCGCGCGACAGGCCTTCCACGCGAAGGCGAGCTCCTTCAGCTCGTCCGCGGTCAGGGCCTCACCGGTGGCGAGGGTCCAGTTGGCCGGGTCGTCGCCCTCGGCCTGGAGGCGGTCGGTGACCTGGAGCAGCGCGCCGCCGTCGATCGGCTTGACCTCGACCGGGGCGGTCGGGGCGTCGGGGCAGCGCAGCACGCGGATGTTCTTCTTGCGGGCCAGGATCTCGACCGCGCCGTCCTCGTACGCCGGGGCGACGATGACCTCGGTGAAGATCTCCGCGACCTGCTCGGCCATGGCGACGGTCACCGGACGGTTGACGGCGATGACACCGCCGAAGGCCGACAGCGGGTCGCAGGCGTGCGCGTTGCGGTGCGCCTCGGCGACGTCGTCGGCGATCGCGATGCCGCACGGGTTGGCGTGCTTGATGATCGCGACGCACGGCTCGGCGTGGTCGTACGCGGCCCGGCGCGCGGCGTCGGTGTCCGTGTAGTTGTTGTACGACATCTCCTTGCCGTGCAGCTGCTCCGCCTCGGCCAGGCCGCCGGCGCCGGAGGTGTACAGCGCGGCGGGCTGGTGCGGGTTCTCGCCGTACCGCAGCACGTTCTTCCGCTCGTACGTCGTGCCGAAGAAGTCGGGGAAGCCCGAGTCGTCGGCGGCGGCGTAGTCGTCCGCGAACCAGGAGGCCACGGCCACGTCGTACGCGGCGGTGTGCTGGAACGCCTCGGCGGCCAGGCGCTTGCGGGCGGTCAGGTCGAAGCCGCCCGCCTTGACCGCGGCGAGGACGTCGGCGTACCGCTCGGGGCTGGTGACGACGGCCACGGACGGGTGGTTCTTCGCGGCGGCGCGGACCATGGACGGGCCGCCGATGTCGATCTGCTCCACGCACTCGTCGGCGGAGGCGCCGGAGGCGACGGTCTCCTTGAACGGGTAGAGGTTGACGACCACCAGGTCGAACGGCTCCACGCCCAGCTCGGCGAGCTGCTCGCGGTGGGCGTCCAGACGGAGGTCGGCGAGGATGCCGGCGTGGACGCGCGGGTGCAGCGTCTTGACGCGGCCGTCGAGGCACTCGGGGAAGCCGGTGAGCTCCTCGACCTTGGTGACCGGGACCCCGGCGGCGGCGATCTTCCCGGCGGTGGAGCCGGTGGAGACGAGCTCGACACCCGCCTCGTGCAGACCGCGGGCGAGGTCCTCCAGCCCCGTCTTGTCGTAGACACTGACCAGGGCGCGGCGGATGGGCTTATTCACCGACATGACCGAGATGAACCTTTCGTCCCTCAATGCGATAGCCGTCACGGGCGAGCCGCCCCACGGCCTCGACGAGCAGCTTGCGCTCGATTTCCTTGATGCGTTCGTGGAGAGCGGCTTCGCCCTCCGCCGTGTCCTCCTCGGTCACCTCGACCACGCCCTGCGCGATGATCGGACCGGTGTCGACGCCGTCGTCGACGAAGTGGACGGTGCACCCGGTGACCTTCACGCCGTGCGCGAGCGCGTCACGCACCCCGTGGGCACCGGGAAAGCTGGGGAGCAGGGCGGGGTGGGTGTTGATGAACCGGCCGCCGAACCGGGCGAGGAACTCCTTGCCCACGATCTTCATGAATCCGGCGGACACCACGAGGTCCGGGCGGTACCCGGCCGTCTCGGCCGCGAGTGCCGCGTCCCATTCCTCACGGGTGGCATGGTCCTTGACCCTGCACACGAAGGTCGGCAGTCCGGCGCGCTCCGCCCGTTCCAGGCCGACGATGCCGGAGCGGTCCGCGCCGACCGCGACGATCTGCGCGCCGAAGCCCTCGGGGTCGTCACCGATGGCGTCGAGCAGGGCTTGAAGGTTCGTACCCGAACCGGAGACCAGCACGACCAGGCGTGCCGGGGCGGTGGAGGGGGGCGGGGAGGCCACGGCTGGGCCCTTTCTCGCGTGGTGAAGCAGAGCGACGCTGATTTGTATGGTCGTACGAAAGAACTGAGCCCCTCGATACGGGGAACTCTACGAACCAGCCGACCGTCAGCAACGATACCGGCACCTCGGGGGACCCCCACGGGACGGGGGTGGGCGGCCGCCGGCCCGGCTCCGGGGTGGAGGAGCGGGTCCGGCTGACGGATATCGGCCGTTCGGGCCCCGCTCCCAGCTTTCGGCCCCTCCTGGCCGGGAGGTAGCGTCAGGGGACAGCGAACCGTCCGCAGGGCGGAAATGACGAGATGGGGAAGACGTTCACCACATGCCGGACCGACGCCGTCGCACCGCCTTCCGCCAGCCGCTGCCCGAGCGGACCTCACCGCTGATGCGGGAACGCCAGTCCCCCACGGGCTCTTCCTCTTCTTCCTCCTCTTCCGGCCAGGGGGACGACAACCCGTTCGCCGCGCCGCCCGAGAGCCGGCCCGACCAGCCCTGGCAGCCCCGCCGCCCCTCGAACACCGGAAACGGCAACGGGAACGGCCAGGGCAACGGCGACGGCGACGGATCCCCCGAGGGCGGCTCGTCCGACGACCGGCCGGTCTGGGGCGGCCAGTGGAGCAGCCGGCAGCCCGGTCGCCAGAGCGGCGGCTTCGGCGGCCGGCCCGGAGGCCAGGGCGGGCCGAACGGCCAGGGCGGGCCCGAAGGCAGCCCCGGCGGGCTGCGCTGGGACCCGACCGACCCTGCCCAGCGCCGCGCGCGCTACGCGCTGCTGTCCGGCATGTGGGCCTTCTTCTTCGCGCTCTTCGACTTCCCGGAGATCGCCCTGCTGCTCGGCGCACTCGCCGTGTACTGGGCGATCAGCTCGCTCCGGTCGAAGCCGAAGAGCGCGTCCGCCACGGCGGCCACGGGCCCCGGCCAGGCGTCCGGCCCGGCTCGGGCATCCGGTCCCGCCCAGGCGCCGGGTTCCGCTCCGGCGCCCGGATCGGTACGCGGCGCCCCCGCGGCCCCGGGCGGCGGCAGGCAGCAGACCACGGCCGCGGTCAGCGGTCTGGTGACGGCGCTGCTCGCGCTCTCGATCGTCGCGACGACCTTTACGGTGCAGCTGGTCTACCGCGACTACTACACCTGCGTGAACGACGCCCTGACCAAGGCCGGGCAGCTGTCCTGCAACGACCAGCTGCCGAAGCCGCTGGAGCCCTTCTTCGGCGTCAAGAACTAGGGTCTTCCGTCCCGGACGGCCCGGCCTCCTCCGGCCGGGCCGTCCGCTCGTGCCAGGGGCCGGTCGGCAGGAAGTCGTACGGCGCGAAGCCCTCGTCCGGGGCGGGCGTGCGGGCGGCGGGCGACGCGGGCGCCGGCGCGGCGCCGACCACGAGGGAAGCCGCGACGGGCGTGCTCTCCGGGGAGCCCGCCGGCGGCGCGGACCCGTCTCCCGGCACCGGCCCGGCCGCCTCGCCGCCGCCCCGGCGTCCCGAGCGCCGCCACCACCGCCGGCCACCACCGCTCGACTGCGGCGACGCCTTCCCGGATTCGGACACCGACTCCGCCTCCGCGGCCTTCCCCGGCGCCGCGACGCCGGATGCCTCGGCCCCGTACGCCGCTTCCTCCCCCTCCGCCGTCCCCGGCGCCGCGCCCGTCCGCCACCACGCGACCCCGCCGCACTCCCCCAGCCGCCAGGCCCGGAGCAGCAGCGCCCCGGGGACACCGATCAGCGCCGTCCACACCAGGGCCGCCGCACCCGTGAGCCACCACACCGGCCCGAACTCCGCCAGCGCCCGGGTGCCGAGCGGGCCCCCGGCCACCGCCGCGAGCACCGCCATGCCGGCCCCGCACCCCACCGCCGCCAGGGCGGCCGCCAGCGCGGTCTCCCGCAGGCTCCACACCTCCTCGCGTGCGGCGTGCGGGGGCGCGGCCCGCCGTACCGTGAACCAGGCGATCGTCACCCCGGCCGCGGCCGGCACTGCGAGGGCCGACCAGTTCAGGGCCGTTCCCGGGCCTTCGGCGGGCACCGCGGCCAGCAACGGGAAGCCGGGCAGCGCCGGGCGCCCCGAGAAGGCGAACGGGGTGACCGTGGACGCCGTACCGAGAGCGAACCCCGGCCCGAGTCCGTACGCCGCGCCCCATACCGCCGCGTTCGGCACCAGCGCCAGCGCGAGCACGAGCACCGCGACCCGGCCCGCCCAGTCGCCGGAGAGCTGGACGAACGACTGCTGGGTGTGCTGCGCATGCCACACCAGCGCCACCGCGACCAGCAGCGCCCCGCCGCCGAGCAGCACCGTCACCCCGGCCGCCGCCGACCGGCACACCGTCCCCGCGCGCTCCCGGAACCGGCTGCGCGCCAGCGCCTCGTGCAGGCTCACCGGCGCCCAGGACGGCGGCGGCCCGACCGGGCGCCCGGCCGCCGTCCAGACCCCGGCCGCCGCCGCACCCGCCACCACGACGGCCGACGGGATCAGCAGCGACGGCGGGTGCACGGACAGCGGACCGTCCCACCCGTAGCACGCGACAGCCGCCCCGACCAGCAGATATCCACCGACGACCATGATGAACGCGCCCAGCTCGGAAAGTGCCGGACGCCCTTCGTCCGGCACCAGGGCGTCCCGCGCCGCACGGTGCACCAGCCACACCGGGACCACGGTGAGCAGCAGCGGAACGAGGCCCACCGGGGCGGGGACCCCGCTGAGCGTGTCGGCTCTGATCAGCTCGGCGCCGTGGGCGAGCAGCCAGAGCCCGGCCGCCGCATGGAGCGCACCGCCGAGACTGCTCTCGGGCGTCGGGGAGCTGATCCACAGCGCCAGGACGAGGACGGCGATCGAGCCCAGTCCCAGCCCGGCCGCAACCGCTCCACGCAGAAGGGCGAAGGCCAGCACGGCGGACCGGCCCTGCTCTGCCGACAACGACGGGCTGTTTTCGGTCACTTGGGTCACGGGGCAATGTTCCCAACGACACGCGCTTATTCCGCGTAACGGGCGAATGGCCGCTGTGTCGCTCAATATACGTTTATGTACATTTCTACCCGGTGCAGCTCCACGGGGGGTCCTTCATGACGCAGGGTTCGACCGACACGGCCTCTGCCCATCCGCTCCCCTCCCCCAAGGAGCGGCGCAGACTGCGTGAGGCGAAGTCACTGAGTGAAGCGCAGGTCGCGACGGCCGTGGGCGTCACCCGTGCGACGGTCCGGTCCTGGGAGACCGGCCGCACCGCGCCCCGGGGGCGGAAACGCGAGGCATACGCCAGGCTGATCAGCGGTGGCCGTACGAACCCTCAGGCCACACCGCCGAGCGCCCGGACCAAACCGGCCGCTCCGAACACCCGGCCGAAGGCCGCCGTCAAACGTGCGGCCCGCCCGACGGCACCGACGTCGGTCGCGAGGCTGTCCAAGCCGGTGACGTCCACGAAACCGCCATCGCGTCCGCCGGCCCCCGTCGAAGCCACCGGGAGCACCGCCATGGCCCCGACCGAGCCCGGCACCACCCCCGATCCGCCCGACGCCTCCGGCGCGTCCATCACCCATGGCGCACCGATGGCAGCGGCGGCCCCCGCCTCCAATGGCGTATCCGCGATGCCCGAATCGGGCCCGGGGCCCGAATCCGCCGGGCTCTCCCCCGCCGAGGCGTTCGATGCCCTGTACCAGCACTCCGCCGCCGGCCTCTTCCGCCAGACGTTTCTGCTGACCGGGCGCCGGAGCCTCTCCTGGGAGTCCGTGGCGCGGGCCTACGCGCTGGCCTGGGAGCGCTGGCCGGAGGTCGCGGTGGACCGGGACCCGGTGGGCTGGGTGCGGGCCGCCGCGTACGAGTACGCCATGTCGCCGTGGCACCGCCTGCGCCGCGCCCATCGCCGGCTCGACCCGCCGCCGGCCGAACCGGGTGCGCGCGCCCTGCTCGACGCGCTGCTCGAACTGCCGCCCTCGTACCGCCGCACCCTGCTGCTCTACGACGGCGTCGGCCTGGATCTGCCGGAGACGGCGGCGGAGACGGAGGCGAGCACCCCGGCGGCGGCAGGCCGGTTGACGAACGCCCGCGCCGCCGTCGCCGAGCGGCTGCCCGAGCTGGCGGAGCCCTCGACGCCCACCGAGCAGTCGGCGCTCCTGAACGAGCGGCTCGGCGCGCTCGCGTCGGCCCAGAGCGCCGAAACGCTTCCCTCGCCCCTCGTGATCCGCACGGACAGCGAGCGCAAGGCCCAGCTGCGGACCCGGGCGGCCGTCTCCTTCACGGTGCTGATCATCGGCCTGACGCTGTTCACGCTGGCGACGGCCCCGACGCGGTACGAAACCCCGGAGTCACCCGCACAGCAGGTCGGCGGGGTACCTCCGCGAGGTGGTCCGCAGAAGCTGACGCCGCAGGACCTGAAGCTGCAGAAGAAGCTCCACGGCGAGCTCGTACGGGGTCCGGCACGGCTGACCCCCGAGGCCGGCTGAACGAACGGGCCCGCCGTTCCGCACGGACGCGACGGCGAAATGCAGAAACGGCGCGGGGGCGTGGGCGACTTGGGGCAGGGCCCGGGGGGTCTTTTTGTGGCAGGGGGGTGTGGGGGTTTTTCATGGGG